>NZ_JBFUGW010000162.1:0-14912 GCF_056402735.1 Rhizobacter sp. P3_C12 | reverse complement strand
GGCCGACAGCCGGGCGGCCCGCGAGGTCGAACTCGGCCTGCGGCTCGCGGCCGGCGACGAGCGCGGCGCCTTGCGCGCCCGCTCGCACCTGGCCGACCTGGCACTGGCGATGGGCGAGGTCGACGAGGCGGTGTACCTCGGGCACCAGCTGGTCGATTCGCTGCGCGGCAAACGCGCGCCGGCGACGCTGTGCACGGCGCAGCTCAGCCTGATGCATGCGCTGCTGGAGCGGGGTTCGATCGACGAGGCGTTCGCGCTGTCGCACGAGATGCTGCGGCTGGCGGCCGATTGCGACCTGCTGTGGCAGGTGGCCGACGCCCTCGCCTGGCTGGCCGCCTGCCGAGGCGACCTGCCGACGGCGGCCGAACTCGCGGGATGGTCGGACGCGGCCTGGCGGCGTCGCGATGCGCCCCGGGCGACATTGCCGGCGCTGCGACGGGATCGGGTGCAACAACTGATCGGCTCGCTGCCCGCCGCCGCGCTCGATCTGTCGACAAGCGCCGGCGCCCGGCTCAACGAGGCGGACATCGTGGCGCTGTGGGACGCAACCCGGGCCGCCTGAGGCCCCGGTGCCTCAGTGAAAGTCGTCCTCTCGCTGATGGCGGACGGCCGCGACCACGACGGTTTCGCCGTCGATGATCTCGAACAACGCGACGTAGCCGGTGCGGCCGCAAGCGATCACCAGTTCACGCAGGAAAGGGCTGGCAGCGGCCTTTCGGCAGGTGAACGGAAACCGCTCCAGTGCCCGCAATCCCCCGGCGATCGCCCCGAGGGCTTCTTCTGCCAAGCTCAGGTCACCATCCTCGCGTGCGAGTTCGCGCTGGATCAGAAAGTCGTAGAGCCGGTCGAGGTCCTGCTGCGCCTCGCGCGTCAACAGAACGCGAAAGTTCATCGCTTCGAACGCCCCTGCGCCGCCCGGCGGGCCCGCGCGCCGGCCAGCTTCTTCTCGAGCCCGCCGATGACCTCGTCCGCACTCACGAACCGGCCGTCGCGCTTCGCAGACTCCAGGGAGGCCAGCCCGCGTGCGACGAACTCCGCTTGCGCGAGGCGGCGGTTGACGCCTTCACGCACGGAAGCTTCGACGAACTGGGACAGGCTTTCTCCGCTCTGCAGCACCCGCTCCAGTTGCTCACGCAACTCGGGTTCGACACGGACGGCTGGAATGGTGGAGGACTTCATGGCCGCCAATGTAATTCATTTGCGCCACATCGAAATCCTCTTCGACGCCTTGGCCCCGCAGGCAGCGGCGGCGGTCGATCAGCGGGTGTCGTTCTGCACGACCGGGTCGACCGACGCCTTCAGGCGCTTGGCCATGTCCGTCACGTACACCATGTAGGCGTAGGCCAGGCCGGTGTAGTTCTGGTTCTCGATCTGGGCCGCGGTGCGATCCTGGCTGTACCAGACCGGCCCGAACTGGTTCTCGAGGTCCGGCGACACGATCGCGATGCCGACCGTGTCGAAGAAGTAGCCCGTCGACTGGATCTGGAAGCGGATCGTGACAGGCCCGGTCACCGGGAGGCTGGGCAGGTCCACGATCTCCGGGCTCACGCGGGTCTGGAGCAGGTCGTTGCCGTTCTGGTCCTTGACCAGGAAGGCGAAGACGCTGACCGGAATGATGGTACTCATGGTGTTTTCTTTCCTTTGGCGCTGTTGCCGCCCCGGGCGGCGTCCAGCGGGTTGACGAGATCGAGACAGGCGGGGTGTCGGCGAGTTCAGCGGGTGGCGTTCAGCGGGTGTCGTTCTGCACGACGGGATCGACCGATGCCCTCAAACGCCCCAGCGTGTCGGTCACGTACACCCGGTACGCATAGGCACCCCCATCGGAGTTCCCGTTGACCACCTCGGCGGATCTGAGATCGGAGCCGTACACCGGGTCGCTGAACTGGTCTGCAGCGCCCGGCGAGACGAACTCGACACCGACCGGCTGCTGGAAACAGTAGTTCTCCGATTCGATCTGGAAATGGATCGTGACCGGCCCGCTCGCCGTGTTCTGCTGGAGATTCAGCACTTCAGGACTCACGGTGGTTCGGAGCACATCCTGGTTCTGTTCGTCCTTGACCACATAGGCAAAGACGTGGACCGTGATGGGAATGCTCATGATGTTTTCTTTCCTTTGGCGCTGTTGCCGCCCCGCGCGGCGTCCAGCTGGTTGACGAGATCGAGATAAGCGGGGTGTCGGTAAGAGGTGCGCTGGATGCGGTCGACGACCTGCCGGGCCGCCTCGCGATCGCCGAGGCGAAGGCGCACGCGCGCCAGCGTGGTCAGCACCGAGCCGTCGTTCAGGCCGGCGAAGGGCTGCAGCAGTTCGGCAGCGCGGGCCCAGGCCTCGCGCGCCGCGGCGGGGTCGCCATCGGCCTGCAGGTTGCCCAGTGTCTCGGCGGCATTCGCCATCACCACCGTCAGGTTCACGCGGCCCAGCGTGTCCTTCGCGACCACCGACGACGACACGGCCAGGTACGCGGCGAGCTGCGACACCAGCGCCGGCCGGTCCACCGGCGCGAGCACGGCCGAGTACGCGAGCGCACGCCCCTTCAGGTCGACCGAATAGCGCGGCGACGCCGGGCTGACGCCGTCGAGTCCCCGGGCGCATTCGATGGCGGCCGCGAGTCCGGCGGCGGCCTCGGCGGTGCGCCCCATCGCGCGATCGACCTCCACCATGCGCAGCCGCGCGAAACAGGCGTCGCCGCGCCAGAACAGGTTGGTCGGGTCTTCGTCGACCAGCCGCTCGGCGATCGCCAGGCTGTCGCGTCCGCTGGCCTGCGCCGCGAACGGGTCGCCCATGTCGAGCTGGTGGCGGCTGATCGTGTTCAGCGCACTGACGATGCCGCGCTGCGCCACCTTGTTCTTGGCACCGCCCGGCATCGCGCGGAACAGCGCCAGCTGCTGCTGCGTGTCCTTCAGCGCCGCCTCGTACTGGCCGAGCTGCTCGTGCGCGCTCGACAGGAAGCCGTGGTTCTGCGCCAGCTCGAAACCCAGTTCGGCGCGCTGCGGCAGCAGCCGCTTCAGCACGGTGCCCGCGGCCTCGAGCGACGCGATCGCTTCGGCCGGCCGCTCGGTGCCCAGCTGCACCGCACCGAGGTTGACGTATGCGAAGGCCGCTTCGGCCTGCCAGTCGACGTTCGACGGGTCCAGCTTCGTCAGGCGCTCGCTCAGTTCGAGGTAGCTGCGGAAGTTGGCCTCGGCCGTCCTGCCGTCGGCACGCTTCCACGCCGCGTAACCGACCCAGAACATGCTCTGCGCATGGTCGAAGATGCGCTGCCCGTCGTTCGGCATCTGCGCGACCAGCCGCTGCGTGGTCGCGGCCGCCTGCTCGAACGCGGCCTGCGCCTCGGCCGGGTTGCCGCGCAGGTCGCGGATCTCGCCGATCAGGTGCATCGCACGCGAGCGATGGCCGAGCGCCGTCGCATCCAACCGGTCGGCTTCCTGGGAGGCGTAGTACGCGAGCGCCTTCTCGCCCACCGAATCCAGCACCTCCAGCCGGCCCACCGGCTCGAGCTTCTTGCGCAGGTCGCCGAGCATGAACTCGATCAGCCCCTCGGCCTGCGCGCGCTGGTGCTGCGCCTCGTTGCGCGCGCGCACCGCCAGCACGGCCAGCAGCGCGAACACGACGACGCCGACGGCCGAGGCCGATGCGATTCCCGCGAGCCAGCGCAGCCGGCGCTGCGTGTCGCGCTGCACCAGGTCGTCGAAGCCGACGCCGATCATGCCGGCCAGCAGCTTCAGCGCCGCGCGGCGCGGGCCGTCGCCTTCGGCGCGCTGGTCGGCGGCGATCGGCTCCAGCGGTTCGCCCGCGGCCTGCCCGTCGGCCGTCAGCGCAAAGCGCAGCGCGGGCGGGAAGCACTCGCTCGCCTCGCGGCCCGGCGTGTGGCTCGCGAACGGTTCGCCCGACGCGATCAGCGCCAGCACGCGGCCCTCGCCGTGCAGGCGCTTGAACTCGATGATCTCGCGGTTGACCCACGGCGAGCGCGCCGCATCCGGCGAGCAGACGACGATCAGCCAGCGGCTGGCCGCGAGCGCCTCCTGCACGCTCGCCTTCAGGTCGGCACCGGCGTTCAGCTCGTCGCGGTCGCGGAACAGCGGCGACAGGCGCGCCGGCACCGGCCCGTGCGGCGTCGCGCGGCCGACCAGCCGGCGCGGCACGCGGTACGTCTCCAGTTGCCGCTGCAGCCCGCGCGCCACGGCCTTGTCGTGGTGGCTGTAGCTGATGAACGCCCAGTACCGGGGCGAAGGATCTGTCGTCGAGCGGGCCGGCGTGTCCACGGCGCTCATCGCCGCGCGTCCCTCAGGTGCGCCAGCATCGCATCGAGGCCGCGCCGGTCGCAGCGCTGCTCCACCGGGCCGCCGGCACGCGGCCACAGCAGCCGCGGGCGCTGGCGCGGCCGGGTCGACAGGTGCAGCACCGGGATGCGGCGGCGGAAGGCTTCGTCGACCACGTCAGCCGTGCCGCCGGTGCCGCGCGACGGTGCGCCGTCCCACAGCGCGAGCAGCACGTCGGCCTGGTCCAGCAGCGCATGGCCGGCGCGCAGGTAGCTGCGCCCGGCAACGCCCAGCGGCCCACGCAGCTCGGTGATGCGCGCCGCATCGCCCAGCAGCGCGCGGTACTCGCGGCGCGACGCGCTGTTGCGGAAGCCGCTCGCGTACTCGTCGCGCGGGCGCGGCAGCACCGCGTGCAGCGTGTAGCCCACCCGCAGGCCGAGCCGCGCGAGGTGGCGGTCGCTGCCCTCGGCCAGGTTGGACAGCAGCACCGGCTCGATGCAGCGCGATGCGCTCGCCAGGTGGGCAAGCAGCGGCTCGATCTGCGGCGTGATCAGGTCCAGCTGGTGTTGTGAAATGCGATTCAATCGATGCCCCGTGACACCGACGTGCAGGCCCCTCGCCGGCCGCCGCGGGTGGCACGGCGCCGGCATCACGACTCCCTCGGGCTCCCTCACGTCGCTACTGCAGAACAGCACAGGTCAGTCCAGTTTTTCCTTCACGGCGGACATGGCCTCGCCCCCGAGCATAGGGCGCGATGACCCCGTGCCGGATGACTGCACGGTGCGCGCCATGCCGGCAGCGGTCGGAAGTGCGCAGGAAATCACGAGTGGCGCCGGCGTGGCGAGTGCATGAAAACCCGCGAACAGCGCCGCGACCCCGAGAACGGCCGCGGCGAAGCGCAGCTGGGGCGTGTGCAGGAAAGAGGTCGGGCGCGTCGATTTCATGGTCCGCATGGTCGGCGGTGCACCGGCTCGCCGTCCTGAAGCGCGGCTGAATTCTCCTGAAGGCGCTGTCCCTGGCCGGACAGCCGGCCGGCGCGCGAACTCCTAACATCGGGCGTCATGTCGTCCACACCGTATCTCCCGCGGCGCCCCGGCCGCAGCCGCTTCGTCGACCTGCGCGGCCTGCGCTACCACCTGCACGAATGGGGCGACGCGGCCCTGGCCACCGCCGAGCGGCCGACGCTCGTGATGCTGCACGGCTGGATGGACGTCGGCGCATCGTTCCAGTTCGCCGTCGATGCGCTGGCGGCGATCGAGGGCGAGGGGCGCCACGTGGTCGCACCGGACTGGCGCGGCTTCGGCCTGAGCGCGCCGGGCGGTGCCGACTGCTACTGGTTCCCCGACTACCTCGGCGATCTCGATGCGCTGCTCGACTCTCTGGCCGATTCCGTGGCCGCCCCCGGCGAGCCGATCGACCTGCTCGGCCACAGCATGGGCGGCAACGTCGCGATGGTCTATGCCGGCGTGCGGCCCGAGCGCATCCGCCGGCTCGTCAACCTGGAAGGCTTCGGCCTGCCGGCCACGCGGCCGGCGCAGGCACCCAAGCGCTACCTGCAGTGGTTGGACGAACTGAAGCAGCCGGTGGAACTGCGCCCCTACGACAGCCTGCAGGCGGTCGCCGAGCGGCTGCGCAAGACCAACCCGCTGCTGCGCGAGGACCGCGCGGCCTGGCTGGCCGGCCACTGGTCGCGCCAGGCCGAGGACGGCCGCTGGCACATCCTCGGCGACCCGGCCCACAAGCGCGCCAACCCGGCGCTGTACCAGAAGGACGAGGTGCTGGCCTGCTGGCAGCGCATCGCCGCACCGCTGCTGTGGGTCGAGGGCGACCGCACCGATGTCTCGAAATGGTGGGGCGACCGCTACCCGCGCAGCGACTTCGACGCCCGCCTGGCGCAGGTGCCGCGGGTCGAGCGCCAGGTGCTGTCGCCGGCCGGGCACATGCTGCACCACGACCAGCCCGAGGCGCTCGCCGCCCATCTGGCGCGTTTCCTCCAGGCCTGACCGGCCGCCCTGCCCGTGCGGGCATGCGGTGCGTGCGAAAATCCCGCGATTCACAAAACACACACGGGAACTGCACCATGGACGTCGAACACATCAATGCCATCGGCAACACCCTGGCCGACCTGACCCAGCGCACGGTCGGCCTCCGGGGGTATCTTTGACTACGATCGCAAAGCACTGCGACTGAACGAGGTCAACGCCGCGCTCGAGAACCCCAAGGTCTGGGACGAACCGAAGCGCGCACAGGAGCTGGGCCGCGAGAAGCGCTCGCTCGAGCAGGTCGTCGAGACCATCGACCACCTCACCGGCAACCTGGCCGACAACTCCGAGCTGTACGAGATGTCGAAGGCCGAGGGCGACACCGACGGCCTGCAGGCCATCGAGGCCGAGACCGCCAAGCTGGCCGAGATCGTCGACGGGCTCGAGTTCCGCCGCATGTTCAACAACCCGGCCGACCCGCTCAACTGCTTCCTCGACATCCAGGCCGGCGCCGGCGGCACCGAGGCCTGCGACTGGGCCGGCATGCTGCTGCGCCAGTACCTGAAGTACGCCGAGCGCAAGGATTTCAAGGCGACGGTCGAGGACCAGTCCGACGGCGAAATCGCCGGCATCAAGAGCGCCACCATCAAGGTCGAGGGCGACTACGCGTTCGGCCTGCTGCGCACCGAGACCGGCGTGCACCGCCTGGTGCGCAAGAGCCCGTTCGATTCCGCCGGCGGCCGCCACACCAGCTTCGCCAGCGTGTTCGTCTACCCCGAGGTCGACGACACGATCGAGATCGACATCAACCCGTCCGACGTGCGCACCGACACCTTCCGCGCGAGCGGCGCCGGCGGCCAGCACATCAACAAGACCGATTCGGCGGTGCGCCTCACGCACATCCCGACCGGCATCGTCGTGCAGTGCCAGGACGGCCGCAGCCAGCACAGCAACCGCGACGTGGCCTGGAAGCGGCTGCGCTCGCGCCTGTACGACCATGAGATGCGCAAGCGCATGGAAGAGCAGCAGAAGCTGGAAGACACCAAGACCGACGTCGGCTGGGGCCACCAGATCCGCAGCTACGTGCTCGACCAGAGCCGCATCAAGGACCTGCGCACCAACGTGGAGATCTCCAACACCCAGAAGGTGCTGGACGGCGACCTCGACCAGTTCATCACCGCCAGCCTGAAACAGGGCATCTGATGACGCAGCTGAAGGCCCTGCTCTTCGACCTGGACGGCACGCTGATCGACAGCATGCCGCACCACCACGACGCCTGGGTCGAGTGGCACCGCCGGCGCGAGCTGACGATCGACGCCGAGCGCTTCTTCCTGGAGACGGCCGGGCGCAGCAACGTCGAGATCTTCACCGACCTGCTGCCCGGCCGCAGCGCCGACGACTACGCTGCGTTCGGCGCCGAGAAGGAGGCGATCTACCGCGACATCGCCGCCACCCGGCTCGGGCTGATCGCCGGCACGCACGAGCTGCTCGACCGCGCGGCCGGCCTCGGCCTGAAGCTCGCGGTGTGCACCGCGTCGACGCCGCAGAACATCGCGCTCGCCTATGGGCGCTTCGGCATCGGCGACAAGGTGCAGACCACCGTGAGCCCGGCCGATGGCCTGCGCGGCAAGCCGCACCCGGACATCTTCCTCGAGGCCGCGAAGCGCCTCGGCGTGAGCCCGGCCGAGTGCCTGGTCTTCGAGGATGCGCCGCTCGGCGTCGAGGCCGCGCGGCGCGCCGGCATGAAGGCCGTCGCGCTGACCACGACGATGGCGGCCGCCGCCTTCGCCGGCTTCGACAACGTCGTCGCCGTCGTGCCCGACCTGCTCGATGTCCGACTCACCCTTCCGATCCATCAGCCCTGACGAAAGAAGAACACCATGCGTGAAGGCACTGCACCGCTGATCCGCCGCGAGGACTACACCGCCCCGGCGTTCTGGATCCGCACCGTCGACCTGACGTTCGACCTCGACCCGGCGAAGACGCTGGTCATCAACCGCATGACGATGGAGCGCAACACCGCGCTGCCGCCGCAGCCGCTGCGCCTGCACGGCGAAGACCTGACGCTGACGCGCGTGCTGGTCAACGGCGAATCGGTGTCGTTCCGCCATGAAGACGGCATGCTGGTGATCGACAGCCTGTCGGACGTGCCGGCCGGCGAGTTCACGCTCGAGATCCGCAACACCTGCGCGCCCGAGAAGAACACGCAGCTGTCGGGCCTGTACACCTCGGGCGGCGGCTTCTTCACGCAGTGCGAAGCCGAAGGCTTCCGCCGCATCGCCTACTTCCTCGACCGCCCGGACGTGATGGCGGTCTACACCGTGACGCTGAAGGCCAGCAAGAAGGCCTACCCGGTGCTGCTGTCGAACGGCAACCTGGTGCAACAGGGCGAGCTCGACAACGGCCGGCACTTCGCGAAGTGGCACGACCCGTTCCCGAAGCCGAGCTACCTGTTCGCGCTGGTCGCGGCCGACCTGGTGGCGCGCGAGCAGAACGTGCGCACCCGCTCGGGCAAGGACCACCTGCTGCAGGTGTACGTGCGCCGCGGCGACCTCGAGAAGACCGAGCATGCGATGAACTCGCTGATCGCGAGCGTGGTCTGGGACGAGGCCCGCTTCAAGCTGCCGCTCGACCTGGAGCGCTTCATGATCGTCGCGGTCGGCGACTTCAACATGGGTGCGATGGAGAACAAGGGCCTGAACATCTTCAACACGAAGTTCGTTCTCGCCAACCCGGCCACCGCCACCGATGTCGACTACGCCGGCATCGAGAGCGTGGTCGGCCACGAGTACTTCCACAACTGGWCSGGCAACCGCATCACCTGCCGCGACTGGTTCCAGCTGAGCCTGAAGGAAGGCCTGACGGTCTTCCGCGACCAGGAATTCAGCATGGACATGGCCGGCAGCCCCACGGCCCGCGCCGTCAAGCGCATCGAGGACGTGCGCCAGCTGCGCCAGATGCAGTTCCCCGAAGACGCCGGCTCGATGGCCCACCCGGTGCGCCCGGACAGCTACGTCGAGATCAACAACTTCTACACCGCGACGATCTACGAGAAGGGCTCGGAGGTGGTGCGGATGATGCAGACGCTGGTCGGCCGCGACGGCTTCGCGCGCGGCATCACGCTGTACTTCGCGCGCCACGACGGCCAGGCCGTGACCTGCGACGACTTCGCGCAGGCCATCGCCGACGCCAACCCCGACAGCGAGCTCGCGAAGCACCTGCCGCAGTTCAAGCGCTGGTACAGCCAGGCCGGCACGCCGCGCGTCAACGCACGCGGCCGCTACGACGCGCCGACCCGCACCTACACGCTGGGCATCGAGCAGAGCTGCCCGGCGTCGCCGGGGCAGGCGGTGAAGGAGTCGTACGTGATCCCGGTCGCGATGGGGCTGATCGGCCGCGACGGGCAGCCGCTCGCGCTGCAGCTCGAAGACGAGCCGGYGGCCGGCGGCACCGAGCGCGTGCTGGTGCTGCACGAATCGCGCAGCTTCTTCACCTTCGTCAACGTCGACGTGGAGCCGGTGCCGTCGCTGCTGCGCGGTTTCTCGGCGCCAGTGGTGCTGATCGACCACCTGTCCGACGACGACCTGCTGGTGCTGCTGAAGCACGACAGCGACCCGTTCAACCGCTGGGAAGCCGGCCAGCGCCTGGCGCTGAACCGCCTGCTGGCGGCGGTGGCGAGCGAGCAGCCGCAGCAGCCGCTGGATGCCGCCTTCATCGAGGCGATGCGCGCGGTGCTGCGCCATCCGGAGCTCGATGCCGCCTTCAAGGAACTCGCGCTGACGCTGCCGAGCGAGACCTACGTCGCCGAGCAGCTGAACGTGGTCGACCCGCAGCGCATCCATGCGGCGCGCGAATCGATGAAGCTGCAGCTCGCGCAGGCCCTGCGCGACGACTGGCAGTGGGCGTTCGAGGCCCACCAGGTGCGCGGCGGCTACTCGCCCGACCCGGTGTCGGCCGGCAAGCGTGCGCTGGCCAACCTGGCGCTGGCGATGCTGTGCCTGGATGCCACCCGCCACGGCGACGCCGTGTGGCCGGGCCGCGCCTACCAGCGCTTCAAGGACGCCGGCAACATGACCGACCGGATGGGCGCGCTGGCCGCGCTGGTGCACGCGCATGCCGAGCTGGCCGAGCCGGCGCTGCAACGCTTCCATGAGATCTTCAAGGGCGAGCCGCTGGTCATCGACAAGTGGTTCGCGCTGCAGGCCGGCGCACCGGAGAAGGACGGCCGCGTGTTCACGCGCGCCAAGCAGCTGCTGCAGCACCCGGACTTCTCGCTGAAGAACCCGAACCGCGCGCGCAGCCTGATCAGCGCGCTGTGCATGCTGAACCCGGCCGCCTTCCACCGCCGCGATGCGGCCGGCTACGTGTTCTGGGCCGACCGCATGATCGAGCTCGACAGCCTGAACCCGCAGCTCGCCGCGCGCGTCGCCCGCGTGATGGACCGCTGGAGCAACCTGGCCGAGCCCTACCGCACCGCGGCGGGCGAGGCGCTGAAGCGCGTCGCGGCCAAGGCCGACCTGTCGAACGACGTGCGCGAGATCGTCGGCCGGGCGCTGCAATCCGGCGAGGTCGCGGCATGACGCAGCGCCTGACCCCGAAACGCATCAGCCTGACGCAGTACCTGATCGAGCAGCAGCGCAGCCACGGCAACATTCCGGCCCAGCTGCGCCTGCTGATCGAGGTGGTGGCACGCGCCTGCAAGCGCATCAGCATCAGCGTCAACAAGGGCGCGCTCGGCGGCGTGCTCGGCAGCGCCGAGACCGAGAACGTGCAGGGCGAGATGCAGAAGAAGCTCGACATCATCGCCAACGAGGTGCTGATCGAGGCCAACGAATGGGGCGGCCACCTCGCGGCGATGGCCAGCGAGGAGATGGAAGGCATCTACGTGGTGCCCAACCGCTTCCCGCAGGGCGAGTACCTGCTGCTGTTCGACCCGCTCGACGGCTCGAGCAACATCGACGTGAACGTCAGCATCGGCACGATCTTCTCGGTGCTGAAGAAGCCGGAGAGCAGCGTGGGCACCGGCGTAGGCGTCAGCGAAGCCGATTTCCTGCAGCCTGGGACGCAGCAGGTGGCGGCCGGCTACTGCGTGTACGGCCCGCAGACGATGCTGGTGCTGACGGTGGGCGACGGCGTCGCGATCTTCACGCTCGACCGCGAGGAAGGCGCCTGGCTGCTGACGCAGGATGGCGCGAAGATCCCGGAAGACACGAAGGAATTCGCGGTCAACATGAGCAACCTGCGGCACTGGGCGCCGCCGATGCAGCGCTATGTGGAGGAATGCCTGGCCGGCAGCACCGGCCCGCGCGGCAAGGACTTCAACATGCGCTGGATCGCCAGCATGGTGGCCGACGTGCACCGCATCCTGACGCGCGGCGGCGTGTTCATGTACCCATGGGACCAGCGCGAACCGAAGAAGGCCGGCAAGCTGCGGCTGATGTACGAGGCCAACCCGATGGCCTTCATCGTCGAGCAGGCCGGCGGCGCGGCGACCAACGCAGGCCAGCGCATCCTCGACCTGCAGCCCACCGCGTTGCACGAACGCGTCAGCGTGATCCTGGGTTCGAAGAACGAAGTTGAGCGCATCACGGCTTATCACCGCGAAAACGGCTGAAGCCGCGCTATACTCATTGGCTTCACGCCGGTGTAGCTCAGTTGGTAGAGCAGCGCATTCGTAATGCGAAGGTCGGGAGTTCGACTCTTCTCACCGGCACCAAGATCTCCAGCCCCCGGGGCCGGAACAAAAAAGCCGCTTCACAGCGGCTTTTTTGTTGCCTGCGCGTTGTTGATGTCAGGCGGGTAGCGCGGCAACGGCGGCGGCTGCTCCGCCGCTCAGCTTGAACACCGCGACCGCGTCCACCAGCATCCGCGCCTGCTGCCTCAGGCTCTCGGCGGCCGCCGCGCCCTCTTCGACCAGCGCMGCGTTCTGCTGCGTCGCCTGGTCCATCTGCGAGACCGCCTCGCCGACCTGCGACACGCCCGAGCTCTGCTCGACCGCCGCTTCGCTGATCTCGGCCACGATGTCGCTGACGCGCTGGATCGCGGTGACGATCTGCTGCATCGACTGCCCGGCGTGATCGACCAGCGTCGTGCCCTGCTCGACCTGCGCGACGCTGTGGCCGATCAGCGCCTTGATCTCCTTSGCSGCCGCCGCGCTGCGCTGCGCSAGCGYRCGCACCTCGSCGGCCACCACCGCGAAGCCGCGGCCCTGCTCGCCGGCCCGCGCCGCTTCCACCGCGGCATTCAGCGCCAGGATGTTGGTCTGGAACGCGATGCCGTCGATCACGCCGATGATGTCGACGATCTTCTTCGACGACGCCTGGATGCCGCGCATCGTGTCGACCACCCGGCCCACCGCCGCGCCGCCGTCGGTCGCCGCGCCGGAGGCGACCAGCGCCAGCTGGTTGGCCTGGCGCGCGTTGTCGGCATTGCTGCGCACCGTCGCGTTCAGCTCTTCCATCGTCGCGGCGGTCTGCTGCAGCGCGCTTGCCTGCTCTTCGGTGCGCTGGCTCAGGTCGAGGTTGCCCTGCGCGATCTGCGAGCTGGCGGTGGCGACGCTCTCGGCGTTGCCGCGCACGCTGCCGACGATCTGCACCAGGCTGTCGCGCATGCGCTGCAGCGCCCGCAGCAGGTGGCCGGTTTCATCGTGCGAGTCGATCTTCAGCGTCGTGCTCAGGTCGCCCTCGCTGACCTGGTCGGCGAGCACCGCGGCCTGCTTCAGCGGGCGCACGATCGAGCGCGTGACGGCCCAGGCGATCAGCGCGCCGAACGCCGCGGCCAGGCCGGCCAGGCCGAGCATCAGCAGGCTGTCGGCGCGGGCCGCCGCCTGGATGTCGCTCGCCACCTGGCGCATCTCCTGCTGCTGCGCCTCGACCAGCGCATCCACGGCCTTGAAGTAGGCGTTCTGCATCGGCCGCACATCGGCCAGCAGGCTCTTGGTCGCCGCGGCATCGTCGTCGGCAAAGCCGAGCGCGATCGCCTTGTCGATCGCCTGCTCGTACGGTGGCAAGGTCTGCGACACCGCCTTCAGCAGCTCGCGCGTCGAGGCGCTGCGCACCGTGGCTTCGAGCCCGGCGACGATCTCGGCATTCTTCGCGCGCATCTCCTCGATGCGCTTCCTCTCGGCCTGCATGACCGTCTTGTCCGACAACAGCACGATGTTGCGCACACCGCGTGCGATCACGTTCTGGTTGTCCTTCATGTGCGACAGCTGGACCACCTTGTCCATCTCGTCGCGCGTCAGGTCGCCGACCTGCTGGCTGATCGTCGCCATCTGCTGCCGGGCGGCCAGCGCCATCGCGACCGCCACCATGATCGTGATCAGGAAGCCGGCGCCGAGCCGTTTGCCGATCGTGAAGTTGCCGAGGAAATTCATCGTGGTCATCCTGAGGACGCTGCGGCGGGAGGCCACTACCAGCGCACTGAAGGCGATATCGACGACGGATGAACCGCCATGAAGCAGACAAACGTCCCGTATTGCACAGGGTTGCACACCCGCTCTGCCCATGCGGAACGCCCCGTGCGGCATGTACCGACACGGGGCGTAGGGAGTTTCCCTTCCGGCAGCGGCCTTCAGGCCGCCACGCTCACTGGGCCGAACGCGAAGCGGCGCGCTGGGCGCTCAGCTGGTTGGTCGCCTCGGCGTTGTAGCCGGCCAGTTCGCCCTGGCTGACCGAGCGGCCGATCAGCTTCATGCGCTGTTCGAACTGCTGCTGCGCGCTGCCGGCGAAGGTGTCGCCCGTGACCGTCGGTGCCGAGGTTTCGCCGAAGGCCGGCGTGCGGCCGATCAGGCCCATGCGGGCGACGTGGGCGGCGCGCTGTTCGGCAGCGGTCTGCAGCTTGCCGGTGCTGCCGTCGACGATTTGCGCCGGGGCTTGTTCGCCGGCTTGGGCCGTGCGGCCGATCAGGCGCATTCTTTCGGCATATGACGAGGTCTCGGCCAGCGCAGCGCCATGGGCGGCGGCAAGGGCGAGGGAGGCGGCGATGAGAAGCTTGCTGTTCATGATGAGTTCCTTGAGCTTGAAGGTGGCAATGAAAGGTTGGATGGAGCTTGTTTCTTGCGGGTCGCCACGCCTTCATCGCGTGTCCGGCTCGTTCGAACTCGACGGGTCATCTGGTTGGAGACAAAGCATCGATGGGGTGAACTCTAGTGGTTAACCCTTGATTCATCGATGGGCGTTTGGTGAATTGATCATTGCCCCGATCGCAACAATGACGCCCACTCGGCCTCCTTGAAGTCCTGGACATCTCCCCCACGGCGGTGTCGCGCCGGGGCAGCGCGGGGTAGTCTTCCGGCTCGCATCCCGATCACTTCCAGGAGACCACCGCATGGGCAGCACCTCCCCCCTCGACGTCGTCGCCATCGTCGGCAGCCTGCGGCGCGCGTCATTCACGCGCGCGCTCGTGAACGCCTTCACGCCGATCGCGCCGCC
Organism: Rhizobacter sp. P3_C12; assembly: GCF_056402735.1. Lineage (NCBI taxonomy): Bacteria > Pseudomonadati > Pseudomonadota > Betaproteobacteria > Burkholderiales > Sphaerotilaceae > Rhizobacter > Rhizobacter sp. P3_C12. The sequence goes on along the minus strand of NZ_JBFUGW010000162.1, from coordinate 241 downwards.
GTCGCTGAAGATCGAGATCGTCGGCATCGGCGAACTGCCGCTCTACAACGAGGATCTCGAGGCCGACCCGCCCGCCGCCTGGAAGGCCTTTCGCGAGCGCGTCTCGCGCGCCGATGCGGTGCTGTTCGCGACGCCCGAGTACAACCGCTCGATACCCGGTGTGCTGAAGAACGCGATCGACGTCGGCTCCCGCCCCTACGGCAAGAGCGTCTGGTCGGGCAAGCCGGCCGCGGTGGTGAGC
>NZ_JBFUGW010000161.1:0-14931 GCF_056402735.1 Rhizobacter sp. P3_C12 | reverse complement strand
CGTCCATCGTTTGCCAACTACCGACTGTCAGGTCCTCACTCGAGGTGTATTCTGTGACGCTGAACGTTCCAATTCCGGTGGACAGCCACACGCTGTAGTGGCCCGCGCTGTCTTTCAAGTGCACGAGGTCGGCAATGCCATCATTGTTGAGATCGAGGCTGCGCCAGGTTCCACACGTAGCCAAGCACTGGTCGGTGCCCCCAGGACTGAAGTATTGTCCGTAGTAGAAGGTCGCGGGTGGGTCTGACGGGAACGCCATCACGGTCGCCGGCAGGCAGCCCGCCGATGGAGAGCAGACCTTGATCGACTCGATCCGTGAACGACTGCCCGCCGACGTCGCCGAATAAGTCAGCTGATAACTCAGCACGTTCACACCGACGGAGTTCGTCGCGATGGTGCGCAGCCGAAGGCGATTCGTGACCGAAAATCCCGACTGGTACCCGACATTGACATCGGCCCGAACGGTGTCGTACGCGAACTGCACATTGCTGGCCGGCAGCAACCCCGTCGTCGCATTGCCCGTGTAGTCGATCTGCAGCGGGTAGTACCCCCCGTTGAACACGCCGTTCGTCGTGTCCTTCAGATAAGTCACGGTCAGCGTGTTGCCCTTGGTGTCGACGATCTTGTTGAGCGGCCACGCACGAATCACCACCGGCGTCTTGCCCACCACCTCGATGCTGCTGTCGGCGCTGTTGCCGAACTCCATCGTCAGCCCGGCCTTGGTCTTGACGACGAAGCTGGTCGGTCCGCCGCCGGCTGCAGCGCCGTTGGCCACCACCTTGGAGAAGCTCTCAAGCTCGGTGCGGTACTCGGACCCGGCCGCACCATAGGTGCCGGCCACCACCATCAGCCGCTGCCCATCCAGGCAGAAGCGGTCGGACGCCGTGTAGTTGACGCCGGTCTGCGCGCCGTCCTGCGGCAAGGTCTGCGGGCAGCGCGTGATCTGTGACAGCCCCGACACATTCCACCCCACGCCGAGGGGGCCGTTGCCAGAGCGACTGTTGTACCCGAGCGTCAGCGACGGCTCGATGCCGGCGATACCGGGTGGTACCTGGATCGGAATGCCATAGGTCGCCGCGCCATCGGGCGAGACTGAAAAGCTGCCGGGAATCGCCATCTGCGCCTGCGCAACGCTGGTCAACAGCGCACAGGCCATCAGCGCCGCAGCGTGGCGAGCCACCTGCCATGCGGGCACGCCACCGCGAGCGTGCAACGCTTCCATAAGAATCATGCTGTCCTCCCTGACAGCGGCCGGCGGCCGCCTCTGTGCCCGCGTGCAGCGGCGCTTCAACCGGCCTTCTTTGGAAGCCTCGCGCCCGTCCGGTCAAGCTGCTTCGCATCGGAGGCAGCATGACAGCAGAAGTCGCAGCTTATCGCAAGCCGATGACAAGCCACAAGCGCATCAGCCCAACGCCGCGACGATCTTCGGCGGCGCCTGCAGCAACTCGATCATCACGCCGTTCAGCCTGATCGAGAGGACGGCCCTGCGGCATCGACCACCAAGTGTCGAGCGAGCTTGATCGTGATGAGGCAACGGGCACGGGCCGAAACCACATCAGGCGCGGATATGCTTCCTCGCCTTGCGTTCATCCATCAGGAGGAGTTTTCGTGTCCTTGAATCTCGGCTCACATCTCAACGACGTCCTGCGATCGGTCGCCGGCGTCGCCTCTGCGCTGGCGCTTGCAGCAGCCATCACCCCCACCATTGCGCATGCTGACGCCGGATCGACCGGTTTCCGGCACATCGTCGACATCGGATGCGAAGGCGTGAATTGCTTCGTGACCTTGGACGGGGCGCCCTTCCCCGGGCTGAGTGGCACAACCTGTGCGGCACCCACGCTGGAGTTTCGCTGGGATGCCAGCACGCCCGGCGGCAAGCTGGCCTACGGATCATTCCTGGCAGCCTATTCGTCGGGCAAAGTGGTCTCGGTCTACTACTCGACTTGCTTCGTGCAGTGGAACGGCGTCTACCCAACCATCGGGTACTTTCACATCACCGGATAAGGCACGCTCAGGCAGGCGCCCCCAACGCCGCGACGATCTCCGGCGGCGCCTGCACCAGCTCGATCAGTACGCCCTCGCCCGCGACCGGGAACTCGTCGTTGCTCTTCGGGTGCACGAAGCAGATGTCGTGGCCGGCCGCGCCCTTGCGGATGCCGCCCGGCGCGAAGCGCACGCCGTTCGCGGTGAGCCATTCCACCGCGCGCGGCAGGTCGTCGATCCACAGCCCGATGTGGTTCAGCGGCGTCGTGTGCACCGCCGGCTTCTTCTGCAGGTCGAGCGGCTGCATCAGGTCGACCTCGACCTTGAACGCACCATGCCCCATCGCGCAGATGTCCTCGTCGACGTTCTCGCGCTCGCTGACGAAGTTGCCGGTGACCTCGAGGCCCAGCATGTCGACCCACAGCGTGCGCAGGCGCTCCTTGCGCTCGGCGCCGATCGCGACCTGCTGGATGCCCAGCACCTTGAAGGGACGCGTGTTCATCGTGAATTCCTTGTCGTGTACGGCACTTCGGCAGGCTCAGTGCGGCCCTTCGACAAGCTCAGGGCGAACGGGTGCCTTCCGTTCGGGCTGAGCCTGTCGAAGCCCTGCCCGCAACTCACTGAAACCGGATGATGACCTGATCGACCGCCAGGCTCTCGCCCTTCGCGGCCGACACCTCGGCAACCACGGCGTCCTGCGACGCCACCAGGATGTTCTCCATCTTCATCGCCTCGATCGTCGCGAGCCGCTCGCCGGCGCGCACCTGCTGCCCCGGCGTCACCGCCACGTCGACCAGCAAGCCGGGCATCGGCGACAGCAGGAACTTGGACAGATCCGGCGGCGCCTTGAACGGCATCAGCGCCTGCAGTTCGGCCACGCGCGGTGCCAGCACGCGCGCCTCGATCTGCGCGCCGTCGTGCGAGACGCGGTACGGCAGGCCCAGCCGCTCGATCTGCGCGACAAAGGGTTGGCCGTTGCAGTGCCCGTGGATCACCAGGTCGCGCAGGTTCGAATCGAACTCGATCAGGTACTGCGCGTCGCCGATGCGCACCTCGTAGGCCCCGCCCTGCGGCCGAACCGTCAGCGCGGTGCGCTCGCTGCGCCCCTCGCCCAGCGGCACGACGACGACGAAGGCATCGCCGACCTGGAACTCATGCCCCGGCATCTGCCCGCTGATGCGCGCCGCGCGCTCCAGGTGCTGGCGGTTCGCCACCGCCGCCAGCGCGCGCAGGAACAGCGGATCGGCAGGCGTCACCAGTTCGGCCGAGAAGCCCTTCGGGAAATGCTCGGCGATGAAGCCGGTGTTGAAGTCGCCGGCGACGAACTTCGGATGCGCGAGCAGCGCCGCCTGGAACGGGATGTTCGAGTTGATGCCGCGGATCGCGAAGCCGTTCAGCGCCTCGCGCATCTTCGCGATCGCGTCGGCCCGGTCGCGGCCGTGCACGATCAGCTTCGCGATCATCGAGTCGTAGAACATCGGGATCTCGCCGCCCTCGCTGACGCCGGTGTCCACGCGCACGCCGCCCTGCTGCTGCGGCGGCAGGTAGCGCACCAGCCGGCCGGTCGACGGCAGGAAATTGCGGAACGGGTCTTCGGCGTTGATGCGGCATTCCATCGCCCAGCCGTCGCGTTTGATCTGCCCTTGCGTGAACGGCAGCTTCTCGCCGGCGGCCACGCGGATCATCAGCTCCACCAGGTCGAGCCCGGTGATGCCTTCGGTCACCGGGTGCTCCACCTGCAGCCGGGTGTTCATCTCGAGGAAGTAGAAGCTGCGGTCCTTGCCGACCACGAACTCCACCGTGCCGGCCGACTGGTAGTTCACTGCCTTCGCGAGCGCCACCGCCTGCTCGCCCATCGCCTGGCGGGTCTTCTCATCGAGGAACGGGCTGGGCGCCTCTTCGATCACCTTCTGGTGGCGGCGCTGGATCGAGCACTCGCGCTCCCACAGGTAGACGGTGTTGCCGTGCGCATCGCCCAGCACCTGGATCTCGATGTGGCGCGGCTCCTCGACGAACTTCTCGATGAACACGCGGTCGTCGCCGAAGCTGTTGCGGGCCTCGTTCTGGCACGCGGTGAAGCCTTCGAACGCCTCCTTGTCGTTGAACGCGACGCGCAGGCCCTTGCCGCCGCCGCCGGCACTCGCCTTGATCATCACCGGGTAGCCGATGCCTTTCGCGATCTCGACCGCATGCTGCGCGGTGTCGATCGCGGCGTTGTGGCCGGGAATGGTGTTGACCGACGCCGCCGCGGCAAGCTTCTTCGAGGCGATCTTGTCGCCCATCGCGGCGATCGACGCATGCTTCGGACCGATGAAGACGATGCCTTCTTCCTCGACGCGGCGCGCGAACTCCTCGTTCTCGCTCAGGAAGCCGTAGCCCGGGTGCACCGCCTGCGCGCCGGTCTGCTTGCAGGCGGCGATGATCTTGTCCATCACCAGGTAGGACTCGCGCGACGGCGCCGGGCCGATGTGCACCGCTTCGTCGGCCAGCTCCACGTGGCGGGCGTCGCGATCGGCATCGGAATAGACGGCGACCGTCTGGATGCCCATCTTCTTCGCGGTGTGGATCACGCGGCAGGCGATCTCGCCGCGGTTGGCGATCAGGATCTTGGTGAACATCTTCATGCCCCTCACAGCGGAATGTTCCCGTGCTTGCGCCACGGGTTCTCGATCTTCTTGTTGCGCAGCATCACCAGCGACCGGCAGATGCGCCGGCGCGTCTCGTGCGGCTGGATCACATCGTCGATGAAGCCGCGTGCGCCGGCCACGAACGGATTCGCGAACTTGGCCTTGTATTCGGCCTCGCGCGCGGCCAGCCTGGCCGGATCGCCTTTCTCGTCGCGGAAGATGATCTCCACCGCGCCCTTCGCCCCCATCACCGCGATCTCGGCGTTCGGCCACGCGAAGTTCACGTCCCCGCGCAGGTGCTTGGAGCTCATCACGTCGTACGCGCCGCCATAGGCCTTGCGCGTGATCACCGTGATCTTCGGCACTGTGCACTCGGCGTACGCGTACAGCAGCTTGGCGCCGTGCTTGATGATGCCGCCGTACTCCTGGCTGGTGCCCGGCATGAAGCCCGGCACGTCGACGAAGGTCACCACCGGGATGTTGAACGCATCGCAGAAGCGCACGAAGCGCGCCGCCTTGATGCTGCTCTTGATGTCCAGGCAGCCGGCCAGCACCAGCGGCTGGTTCGCGACGATGCCCACCGTCTGCCCCTCCATGCGGCAGAAGCCGATGATGATGTTCTTCGCGTACTCGGGCTGCAGCTCGAAGAAGTCGCCGTCGTCGGCGGTCTTCACGATCAGCTCCTTCATGTCGTAGGGCTTGTTCGGGTTGTCGGGCACCAGCGTGTCGAGCGAGAGGTCGATGCGCTCGGCCGGGTCGTTGCTCGGCCGCACCGGCGCCTTCTCGCGGTTGTTCAGCGGCAGGTAGTTGTAGAGCCGGCGCAGCATCGCGAGCGCGTCGACGTCGTTCTCGAAGGCCAGGTCGGCGACGCCGCTGCGGCTGGTGTGGGTGGCGGCGCCGCCCAGCTCCTCGGCCGTCACCTCTTCGTGCGTCACGGTCTTCACGACCTCGGGGCCGGTGACGAACATGTACGAGCTGTCCTTCACCATGAAGATGAAGTCGGTCATCGCCGGCGAGTAGACCGCGCCGCCGGCACACGGCCCCATGATCATGCTGATCTGCGGCACCACGCCCGAGGCCATCACGTTGCGCTGGAACACCTCGGCATAGCCGCCGAGCGAAGCCACGCCTTCCTGAATGCGCGCGCCGCCCGAATCGTTGAGCCCGATCACCGGCGCGCCGACCTTCATCGCCTGGTCCATCACCTTGCAGATCTTCTCGGCATGGGCTTCGCTGAGCGCGCCGCCGAACACCGTGAAATCCTGGCTGAACACGAACACGAGGCGGCCGTTGATCATGCCGTAGCCGGTGACGACGCCGTCGCCGGGCACCTTGTTGTCGGCCATGCCGAAGTCGTGGCAGCGGTGCTCGACGAACATGTCCCATTCCTCGAAGGTGCCTTCGTCGAGCAGCAGCTCGATGCGCTCGCGCGCGGTCAGCTTGCCCTTGCCGTGCTGGGCGGCGATGCGTTTCTCGCCGCCACCCAGGCGGGCGAGCGCGCGCTTGGCTTCGAGTTGTTCGAGGATGTCGTGCATGTCGGCTCACTCCGGAGATGAAGACGGGGACGAGAAGAAAAGGCGCAGCAGCGTGTGCGCGGCCGATGACGGGGCGACGCGCGCGGCGGCGACGTCCTGCGTGACACCGGCCAGCGCCGCGTGCACGCGGGGATGGTGCTTGAAGTCGGCGTGCAGCCGCGCGTGGATCAGGTCCCACATCCAGGCCTGGGCCTGGCGCTGGCGGCGGCGTTCGAACTCGCCGCTCGCGCGGCGCTCGTCGGCGAACTGCTGCACGCGTTGCCAGAATTCATCGATGCCTTGCGACTTGAGCGCGCTGATCTGCATCACGCGTGCCGGGGGAACGTGGTCGGGCCGGCCGTGGAAGCTGAAGACGCGCAGCGCGCTGGTGATCTGGGCTTCGGCGCGGGTCGCGGCCACCGGGTCGAGGTCGGCCTTGTTGATGACGACCAGGTCGGCGAGCTCCATCACGCCCTTCTTGATGGCCTGCAGGTCGTCGCCGGCATTGGGCAGGTGCAGCAGCACGAACATGTCGGTCATGCTGGCGACCGCGGTCTCGCTCTGGCCGACGCCGACGGTCTCGACCAGCACCACGTCGTGGCCGGCGGCCTCGCAGACCAGCATCGCCTCGCGGGTCTTCTCGGCCACGCCGCCGAGCGTGCCCGACGACGGGCTCGGGCGGATGTAGGCGGCGTCGTTGACGGACAGCTGCTCCATGCGCGTCTTGTCGCCGAGGATGGAGCCGCCCGAGACGGTGGACGACGGGTCGACCGTCAGCACCGCGACGCGGTGGCCCTGCGCGATCAGGTGCAGGCCGAAGGCCTCGATGAAGGTCGACTTGCCGACACCGGGCACGCCCGAGATGCCGAGCCGCAGCGCGCGGCCGGTGTGCGGCAGCAAGGCGTTCAGCAGCGCGTCGGCGCGCAGGCGGTGGTCGGGGCGGGTGGATTCGAGCAGGGTGATGGACTTGGCGATGGAACGGCGCTGGTGGGCGAGGATGCCTTCGAGCAACGACTTGTCCATGCCGGCAGGCCCTTCGACAAGCTCAGGGCGAACGGAGGGAAGGCCCGTTCGCCCTGAGCTTGTCGAAGGGTCGGGCTGAGCCTGTCGAAGCCCTGCCTCACCTCGCACCAGCCCTTCGACAGGCTCAGGGCGAACGGAGGGGGGCTTTGTCCGCTTCGAACGTGCGAGTTCGGAAACCTTTTCCCAGTCTCCCGCCACCAGCGCCTGCTTCTTCGCCCGGCTCCAGCCCTTCACCCGAAGCTCTCCCGCCAAGGCCTCCTCGCGCGTCGCCATCTCCTGCATCCACACCAGCTCCACCGGCCGCCGCTCATGCGTGTACCCCGGGATCTCCCCCGCCTGGTGCTGCGCGACACGCCGCTCCAGTTCATCGGTGTGCCCGACATAGAAGCTGCCATCCRCACAGCGCAGCATGTAGACGAAGAACGGCTTCACGCGGTCGTCCGTTCGCTCAACCCGCAACAGCTTTTCGAATCTGCTCCAGCACATCCTTCGCACTCGCCGGAATCGGCGTACCCGGCCCGTAGATGCCCTTCACGCCGGCCTCGTAGAGGAAGTCGTAGTCCTGCCGCGGGATCACGCCGCCGACGAACACGATGATGTCGTCCGCGCCCTGCGCCTTCAGCGATTCGATGATCGCCGGCACCAGCGTCTTGTGGCCCGCCGCCAGCGTGCTCACACCCACCGCATGCACGTCGTTCTCGATCGCCTGGCGCGCGCACTCCTCGGCGGTCTGGAACAGCGGGCCCATGTCGACGTCGAAACCCAGGTCGGCGAACGCGGTTGCCACCACCTTCGCGCCGCGGTCGTGCCCGTCCTGCCCGAGCTTGGCGATCATCACGCGCGGGCGCCGGCCCTGCGCCTGCGCGAACTCGGCGATCTCCTGCTGGAGCTTCGCCCACCCTTCGGCACTGTCGTAAGCGGCAGCGTACACACCGGTCACCTTTTGCGTATCGGCGCGGTGGCGCCCCCACACCTTCTCGAGTGCATCGCTCACCTCGCCCACCGTCGCGCGGGCCCGGATCGCATCGATGGCCAACGCGAGCAGGTTGCCTTCGCCACCCGCCGCGCACGCGCCCAAGGCCGCCAGTCTGCGCTCGACCGCCGCCGCATCGCGCGCCGCGCGCACCTGCGCGAGCCGCTTCAGCTGGTTCTCGCGCACCGCATGGTTGTCGATGTCGAGGATGTCGATCGGGTCTTCCTGCTTCAGCCGGTACTTGTTGACGCCGACGATCACGTCCTTGCCCGAATCGATGCGCGCCTGCTTCTCGGCGGCGCTCGCCTCGATCTTCAGCTTGGCCCAGCCGCTGTCGACGGCCTTCACCATGCCGCCCATCGCATCCACTTCCTCGATCAGCGCCCAGGCCGCATCGGCCATGTCCTGCGTCAGCTTCTCCATCATGTAGCTGCCGGCCCACGGGTCGACCACGCTGGTGATGTGCGTCTCTTCCTGGATGATCAGCTGCGTGTTGCGCGCGATGCGTGCGCTGAAGTCGGTGGGCAGCGCGATGGCTTCATCGAGCGCATTGGTGTGCAGGCTCTGCGTGCCGCCGAACACCGCCGCCATCGCCTCGACCGTCGTGCGCACCACGTTGTTGTACGGGTCCTGCTCGGTCAGGCTCCAGCCCGAGGTCTGGCAGTGCGTGCGCAGCATCAGGCTCTTCGGGTTCTTCGCGCCGAAGCCGCTCATGATCCTCCACCACAGCAGCCGCGCGGCGCGCATCTTGGCCACCTCGAGGTAGAAGTTCATCCCGACGGCCCAGAAGAAGCTCAGCCGCCCGGCGAACTCGTCGACGTCCAGCCCCTTGGCCAACGCCGTCTTCACGTACTCCTTGCCATCGGCCAGCGTGAAGGCCAGCTCCAGCGCCTGGTTCGCACCGGCCTCCTGCATGTGGTAGCCGCTGATGCTGATCGAGTTGAACTTCGGCATCCGCTTCGCGGTGTACGCGATGATGTCGCCGATCACCCGCATGCTCGGCTCGGGCGGGAAGATGTAGGTGTTGCGGACCATGAACTCCTTGAGGATGTCGTTCTGGATAGTCCCGCTCAGCTGCTCCTGCGGCACGCCCTGCTCCTCGGCCGCCACCACATAGCCCGCCAGCACCGGCAGCACCGCGCCGTTCATCGTCATCGACACCGACACCTTGTCGAGCGGGATGCCGTCGAACAGGATCTTCATGTCCTCGACGCTGTCGATCGCGACGCCCGCCTTGCCGACGTCACCCGTCACACGCGGGTGGTCGCTGTCGTAGCCGCGGTGCGTGGCCAGGTCGAACGCGACGCTGACGCCCTGTGCGCCGGCATCGAGCGCCTTGCGGTAGAAGGCGTTCGAGGCCTCGGCGGTGGAGAAGCCGGCGTACTGGCGGATGGTCCATGGCCGCACCGCATACATCGTCGCCTGCGGGCCGCGCACGAACGGCGCGAACCCGGGCAGCGTGTCGGTGTAGGGCAACTCGCGGGTGTCGGCGGCGGTGTACAGCGGCTTCACGCGGATGCCTTCGGGCGTCACCCAGTCGAGCGCGTCGACATTCCCGCCCGGCGCGGATTTCGCGGCCGCCTTCTGCCATGCGGGCAGCGCATCGGAATTCAACAACGCGTCTTTGGCTTCCGATTTTTTCTGGTCAGACATGGGCCCGCTCCGCTGGACGACCTGGCAGGCGTCATCCATAATTCAAAATTGAATTATATGTCCAAGGTTTCCACCGTCCCCGCTGGCAAATCGCCGGCCGCTGCCCGGCTGCCGGCCACCCAGGCCCTCTACGTGCAGGTCGCCGAGCGGCTGCGTGCGCGCATCATGGCCCACACGCTGGCGCCCGGCAGCTGGATCGACGAGCAAGCCCTGACCGCCGAGTACGGCATCAGCCGCACCCCGCTGCGCGAGGCCCTCAAGGTGCTGGCCGCCGAAGGGCTGGTGACGATGAAGCTGCGCCGCGGCGCCTACGTCACCGAGGTGTCCGAGCGCGACCTGGCCGAGGTGTTCCACCTGCTGGCGCTGCTCGAGAGCGATGCCGCCGCAGCCGCCGCCACGCGGGCCACCGACGCGCAACTGGCCGAGCTGCAGGCGCTGCACCAGGCGCTCGAAGACAGCGTGGCTGACCGCGATGCGTTCTTCCGCGCCAACGAGCAGTTCCACATGCGGCTGCTGGAGATCGCCGACAACCGCTGGCGCCACCAGCTGGTCACCGACCTGCGCAAGGTGATGAAGCTGAACCGGCACCACTCGCTGTTCAAGCAGGGGCGGCTCGAGGCCTCGCTGAAGGAGCATCGCCGGATCATGACCGCCCTGAAGGCGCGCGACGGCGCGAAGGTGCAGCAGCTGATGCAGCAGCACCTGACGAATGGACGGGACGCCGCGATGCCCGGCTGACACGAAACCCGGCGTCGCCCGAGGCGACAATCGCGCCCATGACACGCTCCCGACCACTGATCAGCCTGATCGCTGCCGTCGCCCGGCACGGCGCGATCGGCAAGGGCAACGCCCTGCTCTGCCACATCTCCGAGGACCTGAAGTTCTTCAAGCGCACCACGCTCGGCGCGCCGGTGCTGATGGGCCGCAAGACCTGGGATTCGATCGGCCGCCCGCTGCCGGGCCGCCGCAACATCGTGATCACGCGCCAGCCGGGCTGGCAGGCTGCCGGCGCCGAGCGCGCCGGCTCGTTGGCCGAGGCGATCGCGCTGGCCGGCGACGTGCACAAGGCCTTCGTGATCGGCGGTGCCGAGATCTACCGCGAGGCGCTGCCGAGGGTCGACGAGCTGGTGCTGACCGAGCTCGATGCCGAGTTCGACGCCGATGCGTTCTTCCCCGACTGGGACCCCGCGCAGTTCAGTGCGGAACCCGGCGAGTTCCAGACCAGCCCCGATGGCATCCGCTACCGCTGGGTCACCTACAGACGCAAAGTCTGATCACGCAGTTTCCACAATCACGAGGAGGATGACATGTCCGAACACGGTTTCCACGTCCACGGCCCGCACGACCACGAGCTGGAGCATGCGGCCCAGCACAACCCCGACGGCCACGCCGGCCAGCTGGCGGTGATCACCGCGATCCTCGCGACGGTGGGCGCGATCTTCTCGTACATGGGCGGCGCGACGCAGGCCAACGCGGGGCTCTACAAGAACGACGCCGCGATCAAGAAGACCGAGGCCTCGAACCAGTGGAACTACTACCAGGCCAAGAGCAGCAAGCAGAACCTGGCCGAGCTGGCGGTCGAGCTGGCACCCGAGGGCCGGCGCGCGTTCTACACCGAGGAGATCAAGCGCTACAAGACCGAGAAGGCCGAGATCATGACGGCGGCCAAGAAGCTGGAAGACGAATCGACCGCCTTCGACAAGCAGAGCGAGGAGCAGATGCACCAGCACCACCGCTGGGCGCAGGCGACCACCGCGCTGTCGATCTCGATCGCGATGGCGGCGATCGCGCTGCTGACGAAGCGGCGCTGGGCGGAATACGTGGTGTATGGCCTGAGCGTGCTGGGCATGGGATTGGGGATCGCCGCCTGGTTCCATTGGTAGGCGTAAAGCGCTACGCTGCGCGCTCCACTTCCAGGAGAGCGGCATGAAGATCCAACGCAAGGGCTCGGCCCAATGGTCCGGCGGCATCAAGGACGGCAAGGGCTCGATCTCGACCGAGAGCGGCGCGCTGAAGGACTACCCCTACGGCTTCGCGAGCCGCTTCGAAGGCACGCCCGGCAGCAACCCCGAGGAGTTGCTCGGCGCGGCGCACGCGGCCTGCTTCACGATGGCGCTGTCGCTGATCCTCGGTGAAGCCAAGCTGCGCGCCGAGAAGATGGACACGACGGCCAAGGTCACGCTGGAGCAGGTCGAAGGCGGCTACGCGATCAGCGCGGTCCACCTGTCGCTGAAGGCCAACGTGCCTGGCGCGGACAACGCCACGTTCCAGGAACTCGCGGCGAAGGCGAAGGCCGGGTGCCCGGTGTCGAAGCTGCTGAAGGCGGACATCTCGCTCGAAGCGACCCTCATCTAGGCCGCCCGACCGCATCTCGCGGCGATGTCCTACACACGCGTCGGAATCAACCCACGGCGCCCGCGAAGGTCGGCCCCTACAGTGAGGCTGCGCCGGGATCGAAGAACCCCGGATGGCACCCACCACAGGAGGTTGCGATGAAACGAGGGATGGTCATTGCGGGGTTCGAGGTGCACGCGGACGAAGGCCTGCGGGAGATTCCGGCGGGCGCGTGCTGGGTCATCGAAGGCGCGCTGTGGGTCAAGCTGGTCTGGCACGCGGACGGCGAGCGCCAGGCCGCGACGCTGTCGGTGCGCGAGTACCAGTCGTGCCTGCAGCGCGGCTGCATCCACTTCGAGTCGGCGCCGTCGTTCAGCGAATCCGTGCGTAGACCCTTGAGTCTCGCAACATGCCGTCCGGTGTGATGCGGTCGTTGCGCCGCGTGCCTTCCAGCGTGTAGCCGGCGCGCTCGCAGACCCGCCAGCTGGCGACATTGCCGGCATCGGGCAGGGCCTCGACGCGGCGCATGCCGAGTGGGCCGAACGCCAGGTCGGTGATGGCCTGCGCCGCCTCGGTGACGAGGCCGCGGCCGGTGAATGCCGAATGCGCCCAGTAGCCGATCTCGCACTTGGGCACCGCCCAGTCGAACGCATGCAGGCTGCCGACGCCGACCAGCGTGTCGCTGCCCTTCAGGAACATCAGCATCGGCATCATCGAGCGCATCATGAAATGCGCACGTCCTTCGCGGCAGAACTGTTCGGCGCTGTCGAGCGTGGGCTCGGCCATCGCCCACGGCAGCGAGGCCGGGAACCGGCGCAGCGCGTCGAGCGACGCGACGATCGCGTCATGCACGCGTGGCCCGTCGCCGGACTGCGGGCAGCGGATCGTCAGGCGCGGGCTGTCGAAGCGGTCGGGAACGTCGCGAAGCGAGGGAATCGTCATCGCATGGATGCTGCCAGCTGGCGCCGCCGCCGCCGATCTCGAAGCGCAATCGCGTGCGCCGACGCGAAGCCGCGCCGCGCCCAGCGGGTACGATGCGCGCCTCCACCCGAAAGCCGAAAGGTTTGCCCGTGAAACTCGCCACCTGGAACGTCAACTCCCTCGCGGTGCGCCTGCCGCAGCTGATCGACTGGCTCGCGCTGCACCAGCCCGACGCGATCGTGCTGCAGGAAACCAAGCTCACCGACGACAAGTTCCCGAGCGCCGAGATCGAGGCCGCCGGCTACCAGGTGCAGTGGTTCGGGCAGAAGACGTACAACGGTGTCGCGCTGCTGTCGCGCACGGTGGCGAGCGACATCGTGAAGAACATTCCCGGCCATGCCGACGAGCAGGCACGCGTGATCGCCGGCACGGTCAATGGCATCCGCGTGGTGGGTGCCTATATTCCGAACGGGCAATCGGTCGAGAGCGACAAGTTCCAGTACAAGCTGAAGTGGCTGACGGCGCTGCGCACCTGGCTGGCCGACGAGCTGACGCGCCACACGCACCTGGTGCTGATGGGCGACTACAACATCGCGCCGGAAGACCGCGACGTGCACGACCCGGTCGCGTGGGCGGGGCAGGTGCTGTGCACGCCCGAGGAGCGCGCGCATTTCGAGGGCCTGCTGTCGCTCGGGCTGCACGACTCGTTCCGCCTGTTCGAGCAGCCGCCGAAGAGCTGGAGCTGGTGGGACTACCGCAACCTCGCATTCCGCAAGAACCAGGGGCTGCGCATCGACCACATCCTGGTGAGCGACGCGCTGAAGGGCCAGGTCATGTCATGCGTGATCGACAAGCCGACGCGCAAGAACGAGCGGCCTAGCGATCACGCGCCTGTCATCGCTGAACTCTCGTAGTCCGATCGCGAATTCGGTTCACSATTTGCGCGAGCAAAGTCGCGGGCGGAGAGTGTGGAGCTCGGTGCATGCCAAGAACAAGCCCGGGTGACACCCGGGTATCAACCTCCACTTGTTCGCTTGTCACCTCTCCCAAAGAGCGGTGGTGGCCAAAGGCGCGTGCGGGGAGGCTGTGGAGCGCCAATAGGGACGGGGCGCCGGAACTGGCTGATTTCATGGCCCGCGTGCGCAGCACGCTTCGTGCACTGACTGTCGCCCACTGTTTGACCACAACGAGCGAAGCGAGTGGCGGGAGTTTGGGCGACGGGCCATGAAATCAGTCAGTGGAGGGGAGTCTTCGCCCCGAAAGGGGCGAAGACCGCACCGGCCGGCGAGCCACAGCCTCCCCGCACGCGCCTTTGCAGCACAAAAACGCCGACCGGAATTTCAATCGTCCAGGCCGAGTTCCTGGATCTTCCGCGTGATCGTGTTGCGCCCGATCCCGAGCTTCTGCGCCGCCTCGATGCGCCGCCCGCGCGTGATCTCGAGCGCCGTGTGGATCAGCYGCGCCTCGAACTTGCGTGTCAGCGTGTCCCACACCTCCGGCAGCCCGGCCTGCAGCATCGCGCGCGATTCGCGCTCGAGATCGGCCAGCCAGTGCGTGCCGGTCGGCGAACCGCCCGCGATGGCCGCCACCGCGTCCGGCAGCGGTGCGGCCACCGGCGCGATGGCATGGGCCCCCGAGCCACCGACCACCGTCGGGATCGCCTCGCCCACCTCGCCCACGGCCGCCGGCACGCGCGCCGGGATCGCCACCAGGTCGCCCTGGAACTCCGGCGGCAGGTCCTTGGCTTCGACCACCTGGGCCGGTGCCATCACCGTCAGCCAGTGGCAGATGTTCTCCAGCTGCCGCACGTTGCCGGGGAAGTCGAACTGCATCAGCCGCGCGAGCGCCGCCTCGGTGATGCGCTTGGCCTCGACGCCCAGCTCCTTCGCGCTCTTCTGCAGGA
>NZ_JBFUGW010000160.1:0-14957 GCF_056402735.1 Rhizobacter sp. P3_C12 | reverse complement strand
GAGCGAACGCGGGAAAACCTTGGGGAAGGTCATCCCGTCGGTCCACAGTCAGTGCCGAACCAATGCGCTCCAGTCCGCGCTGTAGCAGTGCGGGAAGACCGTGCCCCTCAAGGTCTGGGTACAGATCCTCGCGCACCGCGGATTGCTTGCTGAGCTCGACGTGTGTGCGTGAGTCCGATCCAGTCATTTGGCATCTGCCTGAGGTTTGAAGTAGYGAACCTGCGAAAGCGGATGCCGGAACGCAGCCCTTGATGGCAACAATCGCAGTCGCTCGCGCGGCGGCAAACTAGGTCTCGGTCTCATCAAGCAGATTGAAGTAGAGGCATGTCCGGGTGGTCCGTATCCAAGCGCCGCAGCCTACCCGAAAGCCGCCCTTCGCGACCGACAGCTCGTGGCCGACAGTGTATGTTCGGCGCGCCGCCCACAAGCGGCCATCGGCCGGCGTGGTGATGCTGCTCAGCGACCGCTTGCCGGCCACGACGCGAACGGGCACAGTCGGCCAGAAGCAGTCCATATCCGGTGTCGGCTTTTGGGTTGCCCGCGAGTGTCTTCGTCCTGATGCGCACAAAAAGTGAGGATCAGGAGCGACTTCTCTCTCAGACGCTGGAGACTTTTGATGACTACGATTGCGGAGAACTCAGGTGTCGTTACGCTCATCAACGTATTCACGGTCGAACCATCGAATCAACAGAAACTGATTGACATACTCGCACGCGCTACCGATACGTCCGTTCGTGATGTGCCAGGGTTCGTCTCGGCGGCGCTTCATCGAAGTGTCGATGGGACAAGGGTCACGATGTACGCGCAGTGGAAGAGCGAGGAGCACTACCAGCACTATCAATCGATGCGTTCAAACCCAGGCGCTTCACCATACGTGGAAGAGGCACTCGCCATAGCAAAGTTCGACCCCGGGATGTATGAGGTGGTCAAGGTCTTCGCCGGGCCATCCAAGCCTGCGCACTGATGCTTCAGGAGTGCCATTCATGCCAAGCGAACTCATGCAGGTAAAGCCGGTTGCTCTCCCCGCGCAGTCTGCCGTCGCTACAGTTTATGAATCGACGAATCTCGCAGACGCATTTACGATTCAACTGCCCTTTGGCACCTCAAGCGACCCAGATGTCCTTTGGCGATTCCTTATTTCACAGCAGCCACCGTGGATCGGATGGCTCACCAACCTCCGAGACGCAATCGTCGCGTGCTTTGGTCTGAAGACCGCCAAACACCTTGCGACTCTCTCCGGCGAAGCCAACGCTGACCGCATCGGCATCTTCAAGGTCTACAGCAGAAGCGAAACCGAGATTGTCTTGGGCGAGGACGACAAGCACCTCGATTTCAGACTCTCAGTACTCCGCACCCCGGACTTGTCTCCACCGCTTGGTGGCCAGTTGACTGTCTCAACCGTCGTCCACTGCCACAACCTCTTGGGCCGGGCCTACATATTGGTCATCGCTCCTTTTCATCGCCAGGTTGTGAAAGCCAGTCTTCGTCGCGCTGCACATATCGGTTGGCCTAAGGCAGGTACAAGGTAGAGGCAACTCGCCTGATCTACGACCGCTTTCAGACGCCGAATGGTCGCTACGCTATGGCAGCATTGGGTCGATGTCCGCCCTTCGCTGCTCACGACAGCAGCCATTCGACCACGTGAGTCCCCGTCGCTGTTGCCACCGCCCACGCGGCCGACACTGAGCACATCCTTTCGCCACGGAACGAAGGTCTCCTCTCCGTCAGAGCGGTCGCTCGGGCGACGGGCTCTGACCGTCCGCAACCAGCCCGAAGCGGTCGGCGCCGTCGAATGTCCCGCAGACTGGATCTACGCGACACCTGACCCGGTCGATTGCTTCCGCGACCGCGTTGAGTCGATGACCGCGGTGTGCAAGTCCTCGGGCCGCAGATTGGTGTAGCGCCGCAGGTGCCGCCAATCCTTGTGGCCCGTCACGAGCGCAACCTGCTGGATCTCGAAGCCTTCCTCGAAGAGCCGGCTCGTCCCCTCGTGCCGCAGGTCGTGGAAGTGCAGATCCGGAATGCTCAGCACCCTGCAGGCCTCGGTGAAGTACTTGCTGACGGTTGACTCGCCGATCGGGAAGATCCGCGTCTCGCCATCAACCTGCGGCTGAGCATTCAGGATCGTCCACGCGTCCCCCAGCAGCGGCACCCACTGGTCGTTGCCTTCCTTCTTCCGTGGATCTTTGCGGTCGCGCACCAGCACGAGCTTTCGCTTCCGATCCACGTCATCCCACTGCAGGCGCGAGATCTCGCCCCGTCGCATCGCGGTCGCGACGGCAAATCGCACCACGTCGGCAAAGATCTGGCCGCGGACCTCCGCGAGGTGCGCGATGATCTGCACCAGCTCGTCCTCGGTCGGCCGGCGCTCACGCTTGCCACCGCCGCCAATGAGCGCGAGGTGCTTCAGCAGCGGACGCGCAGCAGCCGCCACGTCGGGCAACATCACCTTGAGGCCCACGCCCGCATACCGCATCGCGGTCCCGAGCTTGCTGATCTCCATGTTGCACGTGTACGGCCCCGCGCCTTCATCCCGGCGCATCTGGCAGTACCCCACCAGATCCTTCGGCGTCATCACCATGGCGTCGAGCTCGCCCAGCCCTTCGACCAAGTACTTCAGCATGTAGTGCTCGTTGCTCGTGTCTGGAATGGGTCTCGACCGATCACGCAGATCCCGATAAGCAGAGATCACGTCACGCAGCAGCAAGGTGCGGCCCATGACAGACGTGGCAGAGGGAGCCTTGCCACGATCAATGTCGCCCTCGACCTGGCGTGCCCAGACATCTGCCTGGGCCTTCGTTTTGAAGGTCTTGCAGTACGATGGATGACCTTTGCGGCGAATCAACGCGCGCCATCCCTCACCCACTTTTATGATGCTTGCCATCGAGACTTGAGCGAGTGATACGACGTATCACCGCGTATCACTGAGGTTGTTGAAACCGATGATATGCGATGACTCTCTCAGAGGAGAGAGGCGAAAAATCAACGCTAGAATCCACCCCCGCTCGCCGTAGTTCAATGGATAGAACGGCCGCCTCCTAAGCGGCAAATACAGGTTCGATTCCTGTCGGCGGGACCAGTGCACAGCAAGGCAAGTCCGCCTTCCTCCAACCCCCTTGAGAGGGTTTCAGAACCCTGGCACCCGCCCTAAGCTGGCCGCCCAATCAAGGAGGAGTCTCAATGACTTTGAAAGCAAAACTAGCCGCATTGGCGTTCCTGTCCCTCGCAGCGGCCGCGCATGCCGAGGTCATCACGTTCAAGTTCACCGGCACGGTCACCCAGAGCCTGCCCCTCGCACTCACGGGCGCGAAGGTGACCGGAACGTTTGCCTATGACACCGATTCCATCTACATGGAAGGCCCGCCCCCGAAGCCCCGCGAAACCAGCAGTGCCATGTATTACGGGATTCCCCAGTCCATGCGCATGCAGGTCAACGGGCACACCTTCGAATCCGAAACCGTCAAGATCTTCATCCAGAACAACTTCAACGGAAATGTCGAAGACACGATCAGTGTCATCGGAGAGGGGATGACCTTGGACGGCACACGATTCGAGCAGGGATCCTTCGGATTCGAGCTCTACAGYGGCCCCGGCAACACCCGAGCGCTCCACGGCAGCCAGCTGCCCAAGCGCATCCTCGTGAAGCGGTTCGACCTCCAGAAGTCCGGATTCGGCATGGTGGATGGATCGGGCAACGGCAGCCTCGTCGCGTTCGAGGTCGACCGCATCAAGGCCGTCCGCCCGGCACAGGACGACGTCGACGAAGAATGATGCTGGAGGCGTGAGCTCGCGGCGTGGCGTCGGCACCCGCGGAATCCTCAACCTGGAGGAAGCCGGCAGCGCGCGAACCGGGCAAGCTGCGCACCATGGCCAGCATCAATTTCGTCCCCAGCGCCGACGCTTCCGTCGTCAGCGAGCTCTCGCGCCAGGTGCTCAAGCGGGTGCTCGACGAAGCCGGCCTCGCGTCGTGCACCATCACCAGCACAGTGCGCACGCCGAAACGCCAGGCCAACGCGATGTACAACAACATCGAGGCGACCACCATCGAGAAGCAGCTGCGGCTCTATGCCGAGCCCGGCCAGCAGGTGATCCACGAGTACCAGCGCCTGAAGCCGCTGGGCCACGGCCGCACGGTCATCCTCGATGCGATGGAAAGCAGGATCAACGCGCTCGGCCCTGGCACGGTGAGCCGGCATTGCGCCGATCCGTCGATGCTCAACGTGATCGACATCGCCCCGTCGTCGATCGCGAAGCCGAGCCGCTTTCTCGCGGCGCTGGACCGGGCCAAGGAACGGCGCGAGGTCTCGCGCTTCTTCTCGCCGGCCAATGGGGATCCGGCATTCCACGTCGAGATCCCGCAACCGGGGCTGTAGGGAGTCAGGCGTCGGGCGCCGTCGCGATCAGCCGGATGCCCAGCCCGAACAGCACCGCCCCCGCGGTGCGGTCGACCCAGGTCTTGCAGCCGAGGTAGACCTTGCGCGGCCCCTGCGATGACAGCAGCAGCGCGACGAACGCGTACCAGCTGGCTTCGACGGCGAACACCGCGGCGACGAGCGCGATGCCGAAGCCGGCCGAATAGCTGTGCGGCAGGAAGGCCGCGAACACGCTGCCGTAGACGATCGCCGTCTTCGGGTTGCTGAGCTGGGTGGCCAGCCCGCGCCACAGCGAGCGCCCGAACTGCCGGGGCTCGTCCGCGCCGCCGGACTGCAGCGTCAGCGGTTCGCGCGCGCCCCGGAAGATCAGGAAGCCGAGGTAGCAGAGGTAGAGCCCGCCGCCGAGCTTCAGCGCGAAATACAGCGTGGGCACCGCCATCAGCACGGTCTGCAGCCCGAGCAAGGCCATCGTGGCGAACGCCATGCCGCCGAGGCCCATGCCGAGGGCCGCCGCGACGCCCTGCGAGCGCGAGCCGGCGACGGACATGCGCGCCACCATCACGAAACTGGGCCCCGGGCTGACGACGCCGACGGACAGCGCGGCGACGATGCCCACGAGGGCGATGAGTTCCTGCACGATTCGATCTCCTGTTTCTCTGCCGCGTCACGGCCTGCGGTTGGTCAGCATCACGCCGAGCACGCTGAGCGTACCGCCGATCACCATCGACGCGGTGATGGATTCGCCGAGCAGCAGCGCCGCGAGCGCGACGCCGAACACCGGCACCAGGTTGTTGAACACCACCGTGCGCGACGGGCCGATGGCCTTCACGCCTTCGCCATACCAGACGAAGCCGAGCACCGTGCCGAATGCGCCGAGGTAGACGACGGCCGCCCAGACGGGCCACGCCACCTGCCGCCATGCGACATCGGCCAGTTCACCGGCCGATCCGAGCAGCAGGAACGACAGGCCCCACAGCGCGGCCCAGGTCGTCGCGACCAGCGGGCTCAGCCCGGCGAACGCGATGCGGCCGATCACCGTGTAGGCGGCCCAGCTCAGCACCGCGCCGAACATCAGCAGCTCGCCGTTGCCGATCGATCGGCTGATGTCGTGCAACGCCGCCAACGGGCTGCCGCGCGTGATCACGACGACGGCGCCGGTCAGCGCCAACGCGATGCCCCACCACTGCAGCGGCCGCAGGCGCTCGCGGAACACGAGGCTGGCAGCCACCGCCGTCACGACCGGGTTCAGCGCGACGAACAGCGCGGTGCGGCCGGCCGGCATGCGCGCCAGCGCCGAGAAGAAGCACAGGCTGTAGAGAAAGATGCCGGTGAGCCCGAGGCCCGCGGTGGCCACGCATTGGCGCCAGCTCAGCCGCGTCAGGCCCCCGGCCGAACGCCAGGCCAGCGGCAGCAACAGCAACACCGCGACGCCGAAGCGCAACACGGCCGCCACGGCCGGCGGCATCGCCTGCGCGAGTTCCTTGCCGGCGATGAAGGTGCCGCCCCAGAACAGCGCAACCATCACGAGCTTGGCGTAGACGATGCCGAGGTTCGGTTGGCCCCACGGGGGCGAAGCGGCGATGGTGGCGGTCATGGAGGCGGTGGATCGTGGTTCGGCGCCGAATGCTAGGTTTCATGGGATGTCATGGTCAAATGAGCGAACGCTCATACCTTGCGCACGGCCGACCACGACCCTCTCATGACGCTCCCATGACGTTCACCCAACTGGAAATCTTCGCGCTCGTCGCCGAGCTCGGCGGCTTCACCGCCGCGGCCTCGCGCCTCGGGATCGGCCAGTCGGCCGCCTCGCATGCGCTGAAGGCGCTCGAGAACGAACTGCGCGTCTCGCTGATCTCGCGGCATCCGACGGCGCTGAAGCCGACCGAGATCGGCCAGCAGGTGCTGCTGCGCGCCCGCGAAATCCTGAACCTGGCCGAGGCCCTGAAGCAGGAAGCCGCCGCGGTGGGCGGGCTGAGCCAGGGCGTGCTGCGCATCGGCTCGTTCGGGCCGACCTCGTCGGTGCGGCTGCTGCCCGGCATCCTGGCCGCGTTCCGCAGCGGCTTTCCGGGCATCGAGGTCTACGTCGACGAAGGCGAAGACAGCGCGGTGGCGCGCTGGATCCTCGAAGGCCGCGTCGACGTCGGCTTCGTGGTGCTGCCCGACGAGCGCTTCGATACCACGCCGCTGCTGGTCGACGAGCTGATGGCGCTGGTGCCCGCGGCCCATCCGCTGTCGAAGGCGCGCAGCATCGCGCCGGCCGATCTGATCGGCCTGCCCTTCATCCTGACGCAGGCAGGCAGCTCCTCGCTGGTCGAGAGCCGATTCAGCGCGCTGGGCCTGCACCCCGACATCCGCTACCGCGTCTCGCAGATGATCACGATCCTGTCGATGGTCGACCGCGGCGAAGGCGTTTCCATCGTCGCCGAGCACGCCCTGCCCGAGCGGCTCGAGACGCACTACCCGGGCATCGTGGCGCGACCGCTGCGGCCGGTCGCCCGCCGGCAGATCGGCCTGGCGGTGCGCAGCTTGCGGCAGGCCTCACCGGCCGCCCGGGAGTTCCTGAAGATCGCGGCGCGTGTGTGCCGCCCGAAGCCTGCCACGAAGAAGGCCACTGCATGACCGCCCCTGAACGAAGCTGGACGATCCGGGAGACCCGTCCTGGCGATGCAGCCCGGATCGCAGCGCACCGCTACCACCGCGGCGAGCCGCAATCCGACATCGATGCCTATGTCCATTGGCTTGCGCCGCGCATCGAGCGTGGCACCTATGTCGGCTTCGTCGCCGAGCTGGCCGGCCAGCCGATCGCCGGGGCCGGCGCCGTGCTGCTCGACTGGGGGCCGATACGCGGCGAGCCCAGTGGCACCCGGGCGCGCCTCGTCAACGTGTTCACCGAGACGGCGCACCGCCGCCAGGGCCTTGCCCGCACCTTGCTCGAGCGGGTGATGGCCTCGTGCGATGCGCGAGGCATCCGCGTGTTCAACCTGGCGGCGTCGAGTGACGGCGCGCCGCTGTACCGCGCGCTCGGCTTCGTGCCGTATGAAGGCGAGATGATCCTGCGGCGCTGAGCAGACCGCGTCAGCGGCGCAGCCGCCCGCTCGCGTCGACGATCGACAGGTCGACGAAATCGAGCCCGGTGTGGTCGGCCGGGCTGTAGTTGATGCGCATGCCGCCGAGGTCGTAGGCCGACATGCCATTCAGCGCCGTCAGCACCGACGTGCGGTTCGGCGCACGGCCGGCGCGGCGGATCGCCTCGACCAGCACCTTCGCGTCGGCAAAACCCTCGACGAGCGCTGGTGTGATGTTCTCCACGTGCGCTGCCTTCGCGAACTCGAGCACCTCCTTGATCAGCGGCGACGCAATGGCCCGCTCGTTCGGGAACACCTGCGCGATGATCGTGCCGTGCGCGTTGGACGCCATCAGGTCGATGAAGCCCTTCGAGGCGTTGTTCGACAGCGTGACGATCTGCGACTGCAGCCCTGCCGCGCGGATCAGCGCGGTGCCGCCGGCCACGGCCTGCGCCGAGCCGACGAACAGGATCGCCTGCGGCTCGACCTTCTTCAGCGCATCGACCGTCGGCCCGAACTCGGGCTTCTGCTGGTTGAACTGGCCGGCGAACACCGGCGTGATGTGGCCGGCCTCGAAGCCGGCGCGCGCACCGGCCATCGCATCGAGCCCCGACGAATCCTCCGGGTACACGACGGCGATGCGGCTCACGCCGACGCTCATCAGGTGCTCGATCGCGCGCTGGGCTTCGCGCGACGACGAGGCGCGCACGTTGAACACATAGGGCTGCACAGGCTTGCGCAGCACGGCGGCGCCGGTGAGCGGCGCGACCAGCGCGATCTTCGACTGCTCCAGCACCGGCAGCATCGCCTGCGTCTGCGGCGTGCCACGGCTGAGGAACAGCGCGACCACCTTCGGATCGGCCGCCAGCGTCTTCGCGTTCTTCGCGGCGAGCGGCGGCTGGAACTGGTCGTCGAGCGACACCAGCTCGAGGCGCTGGCCGTCGATGCCGCCGCGGGCATTGATCGTGTCGAAGTAGAGGGCGGCGCCGGCCGTCATGTCGCGCACCCCGGCTGCGACCGGGCCGGTGAAGCCGGCGGTCTGGCCGATGCGGATCTGGCCTTGTGCCGGCGCAAGCGCCACCAGGCTGGCGACGATCGCCAGCAGACTCTTCCATGCGTGCATTCGAATTCCCTTGTTGGTGTGGAATGGCGTCCACTTGTCGTACAAGTCTAGTGATCGATGTCACGGTCCCGGTTGAGGCGTCTGAAAATTCGACGGCAAGAAGTCACGATTTTCGGCGGCTGGCTGTAAGCACGCAAAGGCAAACAACTGTCAACTGCGCGCCCCGGTGCTGCCTTCGATGCCGGACACGTCTTGTTGCCTCCCCGGCTTTCGCGTGTAATCCGCCGGCCGCGCGCTTGAGCAGTCACTCAAGAAGCAGTTCCTCAAGAGAACAAGCGACGCGGCACGTACCCGTCGACCGAGGAGGAGTTGCCTGTGAAGAGCAAGAGAGCCGCAGTGCGCTGCGGAGTTGCGTCGCGCCATGCGCGCTGCACGGTACTGACGCTGCTGCTCGCGCAGGCAGCCGGCCAGAGCCTCGCGGCACCGCCACAGAGCGTCCCGCGGTATCGGGCGCACTACACCACCGCCTTCGAGCCCTGGTTCGCATCGGTTCCCGCGGCCGTGGCCGACCTGGTCCAGCGGCTGTCGCAGTGGAACGGAACCGTCTGTTCAAACGCTATCTCGTCGCCCGACCAGTACACGATGCGCACCTGCACGTATCTGGACGATGACCCGATCGCCAGGACGTTTCGAATGAAGCAGGTCGTGGAGTCGCACTGGCCGCCCAGCGGCGTGTACCGCGAGGAGAACATCCTGGGCGGCACCTTCGAGACCGACAGTGCCGCGTTGATCGACCGCTACCACGGCACCCCGCGCAGCTGCGCGCCTGTGCTGAGGCAAGGCAAGCCGATCTACCCGATCACCGGTGCCAAGGGCCTGACGGAAGACCTGGGCATGGCCCCGATCGGCGGCCGGCGACTGATGGCCGTGTACGACACCCGCGCGAACCAGCCAAGCAACGATGGCCGGCTGCTTTTCTCGGCGCTCGCCTCGCCCTCGTTCGGCCGGCTGTGGTCCACCAACCTGCACAAGCGCGCTGCCCTGCAGCTCGACTCCGGCAACGTGGTGCGCGGCCTGCAGGTCTCGCGCGGGGACGGCAGCTGGATCAGCTTCCGGCGCGATGCCGCGGGCAACTACACGCCCGATGCCGACATCACCGACCGGCTGCTGCCGATCGCGGACGGCTGGCGCTACCTCGACATGGCCGCCCGCACCGAAGAGACCTACGACAGCGCCGGCCGCTTACTGAGCGTGGCCGCCATCGATGGCAATCGCCTGACCTACACCTATAGCGACGCGAGCACGCCGGCGAGCATCGCGCCGCAGGCGGACCTGCTGCTCACGGTGACGGACCACAACGGGCGCGGCGTGCAGTTCCAGTACGAGCAGCCCGCGGGCGCGGGCGTGCCGCGCATCCGCCAGATCACGAGCGATGCCGGCACCACCCTCATCGCGTTCGATGCCGCGGGCAACCTGAGCGGCATCACCACGCCGGACGGCAAGACCCGGCAGTACCTGTACGAGCGCGGCGACCTGCCGTGGGCGGTGACCGGCATCGTCGATGAGGGCGCAGCTCGCCTGGCCACCTACGGCTACGACGCCGAGGGACGCGCGATCGACACGCAATGGGCCGGCGGTGCGTACCGCCACAGCGCCAGCTACGTGACGGCGCCAAGCTGGCGCATCACCCAGACCTACGATGCCTCGCTCAACGTGATCTGGCGCGATCACAACTGGGTGGCTCCCACAGGCCTGAGCGTGACCGGGCCCGAGGGGGCCGTGAGCGAGATCAGCACCACCGAGATCAACGGCAAGCCGTATCTCACCGGGCGCAGCCAGCCGGCCGGCGCGGGGTGCTCGGCGAGCACAAGCAGCCAGGCGTTCGATGCAAGCGGCAACCTGAGCCGGCGCGACGATTTCAACGGCACCAGGAGCTGCTTCTCGAACGACCTGCAGCGTGGGTTGGTGCTGACGGCGGTGGAAGGCTTGGCGCAGGCGCAGAGCTGCGAGGCGGTGGTGCAAGCCAGCGCGAGCCTGCCCGCGCTGAGCCGCAAGACGAGCACCGAATGGCACCCGGATTGGCCGCTGCAGACGAGGCTGGCCGAGCCGGGGCAGATCACGACCAACGTCTACAACGGCCAGCCCGATCCGTTCAACGGCAATGCCCTCGCGAGCTGCGAGCCGGGGACGGCGCTGTTGCCGGACGGCAAGCCGATCGCGGTGCTGTGCAAGCAGGCGGTGCAGGCGACGCCCGATGCGGATGGCCACCTCGGGTTCGGGGCCACGCTGCAGGCCGGTGCCATCACGCGCTTGTCCACCTGGACCTACAACGAGTCCGGGCAGGTGCTGACGACCAGGAGTACACGAGGCAGCGTCACGGTGACGACGAGCTCCACCTACTTTGCCGACACGAACGCTGATCACACGAAGGGCGACCTGCAGTCGACCACCAATGGTGCCAGCGAAACGATCACCTATGAGCGCTACAACAAGGCCGGCCAGGTGCTGCAGAGCACCGACTCCGATGGCGTGGTCACCGTGAACACCTACGACCTGCGTCAGCACTTGCTGACCACGACGACGGGCGGTGAGACGACCACGTACACCTACGACCCGGTCGGCCAGCTCACCCGGGTGACCCAGCACGACGGCAGCTGGATCGCCTACGAGTACGACGACGCCCACCGGCAGAAGGCGGTGGCGGACGACAGCGGCAACCGCATCGAGTACGCGCTCGACACCGCCGGCAACTCGACCGACCTGACGGTCAAGGACCCGACCGGCAGCTTGAAGCGGAACGTGGCGCGTGTGATGGACGCGCTGGGCCGCGCGCAGCGCAACACGGGGCGGGGGGAGTGAGCATGAGAACCACGATGAAGCCGTTGATCGGCGCCACCGTCCTGTTCGTCGCGGCCATCGTGCGAGCGCAAGGGCTGCCACCGCCGCCGGTCTCGCCGGCCCCGGTGACGGCGTACGAATACGACGCTCAGGGCAACCGCACCAAGATCATCCGAGATCCAGGAGGCCTGAACCTGGAGACCAAGCTCAGCTACGACCCGCTGTACCGGGTGAAGGACCACACCGATCCGAAGAGCGGCAAGACGAGCTTCGAGTACGACGGCGGAGATCGAACCACCAAGGTCACCGACCCGAGGAACCTCGTCACGCAGTACCCGCGCGACGGCTTCGGCAACGCGATCCAGCTGATCAGCCCGGACACCGGCACGGCCAGCCAGACCTACAACGAGATTGGCAACCTGACGACGCGTACCGATAGCCGCGGCGTGCTGGAAACGTACTCCTATGACGGAGCCGATCGGTTGACGCAACTGGTCTACAGCCAGAGCGGCCAGCCCAGCTTAGCGGTCAGCTGGACCTACAGCCTGAAGGGGCCGGACTACGCGTACAGCGTCGGCCGACTCAGCCGCAGCGATCACCCGAACGGCTGGTCGCGCTTCAAGTACGACCCGCGGGGGCGGGTCACCGAGGCGGTGCAGTCGGTGAGTCCAGCCACCGGGGCGAACAGCGCGACCATCGTCAGCACCACCCGCTACGGCTACACGCTCGGCCGCCTGACCAGCATCACCTACCCGTCGGGCCGCACGGTCGTGCGCAGCTACACCAGCCGCAACGTGACCGCGATCGGTCTGGCCCAGGACGCGAACGGCACGCCGGCACCGCTGCTCAGCGACATCAAGTGGGAGCCGTTCGGCCCCGCAAGCAGTTGGAACTGGAACATGGCCAGCGGGACGACACCGCACGAGCGCTTCTACGATCTCAGCGGCCGCGTCACGCGCTACCGGCTGGGCAACGTCTTCCGCGACGTGACCTACGACGCGGCCGATCGCATCGTCAGCTTCACGCACCTGAGCGCCAATGACGGCATCCCGCAGCCGGCGCTGGACCAGAGCTTCGGCTACGACGAGAACGATCGGATCACGCACGTGACGACGGTTGCGAGCAGTTGGTCGATCACGTATGACGCCAACGGCAACCGCACCGGCACAAGCCTGAACGGCAGCCCGAGCCTCTACACCACCGAGGCGACAAGCAACCGGCTCACGAGCATCACGAACCCGGCGAGAAGCTTCGGCTATGACAACGCGGGGAACACGACCACCGACAGCCCGAATTACACGGGGACCTACGGCCTGAGCGGATCGCTGGCGAGCATCACGAAGGCCGGCGTCACTGGCACCTACACCTACGACGCCGACAAGCGGCGCGTCCGCAAGGTGACGAGCGCGGGGCCGGGCAGCACGGTCATCTTCGTGTACGGGCTCAGCGGCGAGTTGCTCGGGGAGTACGACCAAGCGGGACAAGCGCTGCGCGAATACGTGTGGCTCGACGACATCCCGGTGGCGATGTTCATGCCGGACCCGGCGAACCCGAGTGGAGCACCCCTGATGTTCTACATCCACGCGGATCACCTGAACGCACCGCGAATCGTCGTCGACATGAGCAACGTGACCCGCTGGCAGTGGTTCGCCGAGCCGTTCGGCACGACCGCGCCGGAGGTCAATCCGAGTGGGCTTGGCGTCTTCACACAGAACCTGCGCTTCCCCGGGCAATACGCGGATGCGGAGAGTGGGCTTTGGTATAACTACTTCCGCAACTACGACGCCGGGCTTGGACGCTATGCGCAATCTGACCTCATCGGGCTTGCGGGAGGTATCAATACCTACGGGTATGCTGGATCAAACCCGCTCAAATATGTGGATCCCTTGGGGAAAGATTATTGGATCGAAGGATCCGTTCCTGGGGAAGGTGGGCATCCGTTTCACCAAAGTATTTGTGTTGGAAAATATACTGGAGGGCGAGCCTGCATCAGTTTTGGTGTCGCGGAGGAGGGCTGCCTAATGAATTGCAAAGGTGAGGTGTATGTGGACACATCTGCCGCCGGACCGCTTGTTGTCCCCACACTTCAATCAACTAGTCCGGAACAAGACACAGAAATCATCGATTACTTTAATTCGTTGCTCGGATCCATTGGACGGTACTCTCTGGTTGGAAACACATGTAGGGATTTCTCGCAGGCTGTCTGGAAGCAGCTGCAGAGAAGATATGGCGGCCTCAGCCCGTATGTGCCAGGGGACGGTCAGAGTTGGCGGTAGTCCCGAGATAGATGCATGTTAACATCTAATCATCATGAGATATATTTACAAATGCGTATTCATTGCTATCTTCGTTGGCACCTTGTATGGCTGCAACTTTGAGGCGCCTGAAATATCTTCAGCCTCATATGTCGAATTCTCTGGCGGATCACCCGGGCCGAAGATCGAATTAAATAGTCAGCAAGTTCACGCGCTATCGGGATGGCTCTTTGAGCATCGCTCTGGTTGGTCGAGAAGTATGGTGACCTACTCGCCGCGCATTCTTATTGCCATTGACCAGAAAGACGGGAAATCATCTACGCTTGATTTGTGGCCAAACACTATAAATTATTATGGGCCGTCAGGGCAGTATCAGAAAACATTGACTGATGCGGAGGCGCTCGTTCTATTCAAGATGATTGGCGCCGAGAGAAAATAGACATGACCAAGTATACCTATCGCGATTTCATCTCAGTACGTCAGCCGGATCACCTTACGATGCGAGAAAGTTGAGTCATTCGATCGGTATCCATTTTCCCTTCCAGCCATTCAATCTCTCGACAACATTGACCTTCACCCCAAGGTCACCTATTTCGTAGGCGAGAACGGTTCGGGGAAATCGACACTACTCAAAGGTATTGCTGTCAACCTCGGATTCAATGCAGAAGGTGGCACCAAGAGTTTTCGCTTCGGTACAAGGCGTTCACACTCGGAACTTCACGAATTCCTTCGCATCGCTAAGGGCGTGCGACGACCTAGAGATGGATTTTTCCTGCGAGCGGAGAGCTTCTTCAACGTGGCAACGGAAATCGAAAACCTCGATGCAGAGCCAGCGCCCGGCCCACCTGTTATTGATCCCTATGGCGGCCGCTCTCTACACGAGCAATCACATGGTGAGTCATTCTTGGCACTCATGACGGAGCGGTTCGGTGGTCAAGGAATATATATTCTTGATGAGCCTGAGGCGGCCCTATCGCCACAGCGACAGCTTGCTGTTCTGAAACGAATTCATGACTTGATCCTTAATCACTCTCAGTTCATCATCGCCACTCACCCACCCATATTGATGGCGCACCCCGATTCGAAGATTTATCTCTGCGACAAAGGTGGTATTTCACTCGCTTCTTACGAGGACACCGAGCATTTCAGAGAACTCCAATTTGATAGAAGATGCGTCGCGTTCGGTGCGGCTTGCTCCAAAGATGCAATATGACCTACGCCAAGAGCGCATGGTGCCGGATGACTCACCATCTTCTTTTGCTTCTCCGGTGTTTCCATGGGAAGTACGATACGGTCGCCCCTTGAGAAGAACAGCCATGCTTGCTGACGAGACTTGCGAACAATTTGCTGATTGGAAGAAGCG
>NZ_JBFUGW010000159.1:0-15055 GCF_056402735.1 Rhizobacter sp. P3_C12 | reverse complement strand
CGATTGAACCGCCCGGACGGTACTTCGTTCGCACCACGTTTCCCTCGCCGTGACTGTCGTTTTCATAAGCAAACGTTTGCGCGAACGTTTGCTATTTGAAATTCATCGCAAAAGAGTGCCTAGAGGGAATACCCAGGGGACCGAAGCGGAGCGGGCCGAGCGCCGGGCCGCCCCAAGCCGGCCCGCGATCCCCCCGGGGATCGGTCGACGTACCCGTCGACCGAGGGGCCGTCACACAGCGAAGTCCGAGAGCTGCTTGCCGGCGATCAAGGCATCGCGCAGCCACTTCGGGCGCGGGCCGCGGCCGCCCCAGACATTGCCCGACTCGTCGCGGAACTTGACTTCGGCGTCCGTCTTCCTCTTGCGGCCGCGCTTCACGGCGACCTTCTTGGCGGCGGCCTTCGGGCCGCGCTTGGCGCCCCCGAGACCCAGGTCGGTGGCGGTCAGGCCATAGGCCTCGATCGCTTCCTTGATGCGTACGACGACGCCTTCGACTTCCTTGCGCTGCAGCTTTTCGGCTTCGCGCGTGAGGGTTGCGATCTCTTTTTTCAATTGGGCCAGAGTTTTCGACATCGGAGTTTCCATGAGTTGCGACAGGCGCCGCCTCCCGTGCCGGTTCTTGTCTGACCGACTTTCCTTCGTACGCCGAGACCAGGCAGCACGCCACGGGCTGAGCCCCGCAGAGTGCGCGGCGCGACCATATCACACGGTTTGGGGATGGCTTATCCCGCGTGACGCAGTTGACAAGGTCAGATCGCCGGAGGTTCCAACTAAGGCCGGCCTAAGTCTGGGTCGCGAGCATCGCGGCCCATGGTCGCTCACGTCTTTCCTGCCTCGCCGGCCCGGCAGCCCGCCTCGATGCGCACCGACCTGATGGTCGTGCTGCTGTCGCTGGCCGTGCTGCTGGCCTGGGACCTGAGCGGCCTCGACCTGGCCCTCACGTCGTGGTTCGGCAACGCCCACGGCTTTGCGTGGCGCGACCGCTGGCTCACCGGCACGCTGCTGCACGATGCCGCGCGCTGGCCGGCCTGGCTGCTGTTCGGCGCGCTGCTGGCCGGCATCTGGCGCCCGCTGCCGTTCGCCCGCGGCCTGACGAAGCGGGAACGCGTCTGGTGGGTGACGACCACGCTGGCCTGCGTGATCCTGATTCCGCTGCTCAAGCGCAACAGCGCCACCAGCTGCCCGTGGGACCTCGCCCGCTTCGGCGGCGACGTGCTCGACTACGTGCCTCATTGGCAGTTCTGGAAGCGCGACGGCGGCTCGGGCCAGTGCTTTCCGTCGGGCCACGCGTCGACCGCGTTCTCGTTCCTCGCCGGCTGGTTCGCCTTGCGCCGGGCCTCCCCGGTGGCCGCGCGCCGCTGGCTGGCCATCACGCTGGCCTGCGGCAGCGTCTTCGCCTGGGTGCAGGTGATGCGCGGCGCGCACTACCTGAGCCACTCGCTGTGGACCGCGTGGGTGTGCTGGGCGGTCTGCGTGCTGGCCACGCACGCGCCCCGGCTGCGCCGCATCGCACCGGCTGCCGGCGGATGGGGCGCGGCCAAGGGTTAACCTCGGGGCATTGCGGACGGGCTGGCCGTCCCCAGATGCACCGATGGAACACCCGACATGATCGAACACATCCAATCCAACCTGCGCGAAGCCCAGCGCGCGCTCGACGCGCTGCTGTCCGACGGCCCCGCGCTCGCGAGCGTCGAGCAGGCGGCCGCGCTGCTGATCCAGGTCTTCGAACGCAAGGGCCGCGTCTACTCGTGCGGCAACGGCGGCTCGATGTGCGATGCGATGCACTTCGCCGAAGAGCTGACCGGCCGCTACCGGAACGACCGCCCGCCCCTTGGCGCCGCGGCGATCAGCGACGCCAGCCACATGAGCTGCGTCGGCAACGACCTCGGCTACGAGCAGGTGTTCTCGCGCTATATCGAGGCCCATGGCCGG
The DNA here is from genome assembly GCF_056402735.1 of Rhizobacter sp. P3_C12. Lineage (NCBI taxonomy): Bacteria > Pseudomonadati > Pseudomonadota > Betaproteobacteria > Burkholderiales > Sphaerotilaceae > Rhizobacter > Rhizobacter sp. P3_C12. The sequence goes on along the minus strand of NZ_JBFUGW010000159.1, from coordinate 13,123 downwards.
CCGGGCGATTGCCTGCTGGCGATCAGCACCAGCGGCACCAGCAAGAACATCCTGCGCGCCGCCCGCGCCGCGAAGGAGAACGGCCTGTCGGTGATCGCCCTCACCGGCAAGCGCAACCCGGAGTTCGAGGCGCTCGCCGATGTCTACGTCTGCACGCCGGGCGGCCGCTATGCCGACCGCGTGCAGGAGCTGCACATCAAGGTGCTGCACATCCTGATCGAGCTGATCGAGCGCCATTTCTTCCCTGAAAACTACGCTGCCTGACGATCGCAAGGAGGCCCGCATGCAACTCGTCTGCCCATCCTGCCTGACCCGCAACCGCGTGCCCGATGCCCGGCTGGGCGACGACCCGCTGTGCGGCCAGTGCGGCAAGAGCCTGCTGCCGGCGCACCCGATCGAGGTCGACGACGCGAGCCTCGAGCGCCACGTGGCCGGCAACGAGATGCCGCTGCTGGTGGACTGCTGGGCCGAATGGTGCGGCCCATGCCGCTCGATGGCGCCGCAGTTCGAGGCGGCGCAGCGGCAACTGCCCGGCGTGCGCTTCGCGAAGCTCGACACCGAGGCGGCGCAGCGCAGCGCGGCCGCCTACGGCATCCGCAGCATCCCGACGCTGCTGCTGTTCCGCGGCGGCAAGGAGGTGGCGCGCCGCAGCGGCGCCCTGCCCGCACAGGAAATCGTCTCGTGGGTGCGCTCGCAGGTGGCATAGGCCGCCCTGTTGCGCTCCACCCGCGGGTTATTCGAAGGGCCAATTCAGCAATCCGCTGATGGCCCACCAGGGAGCGCGCGGCTATCGTGGCGGCATGCCACTGGCCCTCTACGACCTTCCGAACTGGCTCTTCGGCCTCTTGATCAGCGGCGGCTGGATCCTGATCGGGCTGGGCGGCTACGCCGTCTTCCAGCGCGTGTGCCGCGTCACCTTCGCCGAGAGCGAACGCAATGTCGCAATCGCGCTGCTCGGCGTGATCGCCACCATCAACTCGCTGCTGCTCGCGTTCTCGGCGATCTCGGTGTGGGAATCGTTCGGCTCGGCCGAGAAGGCGGTGCGCACCGAGGCCGTCGTGATGACGGCGCTGGCGCGCGACCTGGCGGTCTACGACACCGTGCCATCGCGCCAGGCCCGCGACCTGCTGCAGAAATACGCCGCGGTGGTGGTCGATCAGGAATGGGCCGCGATGCGCAGGGGCGAACTGCCCGAGCAGGCGCGCGACCTCCTCGACGACATGTTTCGCACGGTCGGCCGCATCGACCCGGTGGGACCGCGCGAAGCGGCCTTGATGCCCGAGATCTGGGCGCGCACCAACGAACTGATCCGGGCCCGCCGGGAACGCACCCAGGCCAGCGAGGCGCAGGTGCCCAGCACGCTGTGGAGCGTGGTCGTGCTGGCGACGATGCTGACCCTGTTGACGACCTACGTGCTGCCGCGCTCTGCGTTCAACATCACCGCGGTGGGCCTGCTCTCGGGGGTGTTCGGCCTGGTGTTCTTCTTCATCGCCGCGATGGACCGGCCGTTCGCCGGCTCGGAGAGCATCGGCCCCGAGCCGATCCAGCGCACGATGCAGACGATGGCGCGCTGGTCTGCGCAGGCGCCAAGCCTGCCGCCGGCGCAGGCTGCCACGAAGTAGCCGCGTCGTTTTTGCCGGAGAGACCCCTGGTACGACCAGTGAACTGAGCGATGGCATGAAGGCAGAGAACGTCATCGGTCCCGCATCAATCGTCGACAAGCCCGAGAGGCCCTACCTGGGTTTGCGCTTCGAGACCCCTTTCGAGGGGATGTTCGCCTTGGTCACGAAGGCCTTGAAGGAACTGCGAAAGTGGGCCCATGACAACGACTTGTCGGAGCAGGCGCCCTACTTTCTGCGGTACTACCACTGCGACATGAAGAGCACCATGGAGGTGGAAGTCGGCCTGGTGACGAGCTCTGTTCTGCCAGGCGACGGGCGCATCAAGCCGGGCACGCTTCCGAAGGGGAGGTACGCCACCCTGGTCTACCGGGGCAACGGGCTTCGAGGCAACCAGGCCCTCATGAAATGGGCGAAGGACCGCGGAATTGCTTTCGACCCGCTGGTCGCGGGCCGTGTGGAGTCGTACGCCTGCAGGTATGAGGCCTACCTGACCGACTACCGCGTCGAGTCGAGAAAGCTGCTCTGGGACGTCGAGCTGTCGATCAAGATTGCCGACGATTGAGATCAGCTGCCGCTCACCTTGCTGGTATCGAGGCCCGCGACCAGGAAGTCCCGCACGGCCTCCTTGTTCCGAGGCGTGGCCAATCCAATGCCGACGGCCAGCTCCTCCCCCTCGACCAGAGCACGATAGGAAACACCTGCCCGCCGCAGCCGTGCAAACGATTTGGGCAGCAAGGCCATGCCACGCCCACCCGCCACATCGGCAAGCAACACGTGATGGTCCGTCGGCTCCTTGACCTTCCGTGGCGCAAAGCCGTGATGGGCGAAAACACGCTGGCAGTGGTCGTAGAACGCAGGCTGACGCGCACGCTCGAACCAGAAGATGACCTCTGCGGCGAGGTCGGCGAGCCGGACTGTTCGGCGCCGGGCCAGGCCGTGGGACGATGGCATCGCCACCATCATCGGCACCCGGTCGAGCTCCATCACGTCAAGGCCGGAGGCCTCCGTGGGCAGCGCGATGAAAGCTGCCGCCAATCGGCCCGCGCGCAGTTGGCGCACGAGTCGGGGGGACGTGTCGACGACCACCGACACGGCCGTGTCGGGATGCCTCGCCTGGATCCGTTCCGCAAGCCCACCGAACCACGCCGGCTCGACGGCGCTCGTCAGGCCGAGCCTCAGACTCTGCGGCATGCCCTCATGCGCCAGGCTGGCCTCGGCCTCACGGAGCAATCCGCCGATGCTTCGCGCATAGGGCAGCAGCTTGCGGCCAGCCTCGGTGAGGCTCACGCCCTGGGTACCGCGGTCGAACAGGCGTGCACCCAGCCGCTCCTCGAGTTCACGAATCGCACGGCTCAACGGCGGTTGGGACACGTGCAGCGTCTCGGCGGCCTGCCGGAAGCTCGACGTGTCGGCCACCGCCAGGAAGAGTGCGAGAGAGCGTGAATCCAGGCGCGATGACATACCAAAAAGGTATCACGAACTGGGTCATTCCCCATGCCATGACCTGCTCCTACAGTGGCTTGCATCGGAATTCAGGAGCCGCTCATGACCATCAGACATCTCATCGCCGCAGGCAGCCTCGCTGCCATCTGCTCCACCGCCAACGTTGCCGCTGAGCCCCATGGAGCCGCACGATGAGCGCCGACCGCTACGAACGCGGCGCCGCCATGCTGGCTACCGTGGACGGCCCCGCGGGCTTGGCGGTCGTAGAGGGGCTGGCGAAATCCTTTCCCGATTTCGCGCGCTACATCGTCGAGTTCCCGTTCGGCGACATCTATGCGCGCAAGGGGCTGGGCCTGCGCGAACGCGAACTCGCCACGGTCGCGGCGCTGTGTGCCCTCGGTCACGCTCAGCCTCAACTTCGGGTGCACGTGCACGCCGCCCTTCATGTCGGTTGCTCGCCAAATGAAATCGTCGAGGTGGTGATGCAGATGGCCGTCTACGCGGGATTCCCGGCGGCACTCAACGGCCTGGCGGTTGTGCGAGAAGTCTTCGCAGAGTCGGGTATTCCACTGCCCGTGGGTTCCGACTAGCGGTGTCCGTCGATCGGTGCCGGCTCGCGCCTCTTGCGCAACCGCCGGGCAAGGTGCCCAATGCTGTCGGTTTGCATCGACAACAACGTACTGCACGCGGCCCTCGCGCTGTTTCGGCCGCCGTGCGGGGAGGACTCGCCATGACGACAGCCGACCCGCTGGCCGCGCGACTCTCGCAGGAGTCGCCTGATGCCTTGATCGCCACCGGGGACGACGGCCGCGTCACCTGGTGGAACCCGGCGGCCGAGGCGATGTTCGGCTACCGGCGCGATGAGGCGATCGGCCGGCTGCTCCCGGAGCTGCTGGCGCCCGCGGACTCGCCGGAGCCGGCGGGCGACGAGCGCAGCCGCGAGGTGGTGCGCCGCTGCCGGGACGGCTCGCTGATCTACGTGCTGGCGTCGACGCGGATGCTGGAGCCGGTGGCCGGCCAGGGCGGCGGCCACCTGCACCGCATGGCCGACGTCACCCACATGAAGATGCGGCGCGATGCCGGCCTGATCGACACCCGCTACCGCGGCCTGCTCGAGTCGACGCCGGACGCGATCGTGATCGTCAACGACATCGGCCGCATCGTGTTCGTCAACGGCCAGGCCGAGGCGGTGTTCGGCTACCGGCGCGACGAGATCGCCGGCCGGCCGCTGGAGATGCTGATGCCCGAGCGCTTTCGCGGTGCGCACGTCGGGCACCGGGCGCACTACATGGCGCAGTCGCGCACGCGCGAGATGGGCCTGGGGCTGCAGCTGTACGGGCTGCGCAAGAGCGGCGAGGAGTTCCCGGTCGAGATCAGCCTGAGCCCGCTGGAGACCGAGGCCGGGCGCATGGGCATGAGCGCGATTCGCGACATGACCTACCGCCGCAAGGCCGAGCAGAAGTTCCGCGGCCTGCTCGAATCGGCCCCCGATGCCATCGTCATCGTCGATCGCAACGGCCACATCGTGCTGGTCAACACGCAGACCGAGCGGCTGTTCGGCTACCCACGCGCCGAACTGCTGGGCCAGTCGGTGGACCTGCTGGTGCCCGAACGCTTCCGCGGCAACCACCCGGGGCACCGCACGCGCTTCATCGCCGACCCGAAGGTGCGCTCGATGGGCGAAGGCCTGGAGCTGCACGGGCGGCGGCGCGACGGCTCGGAGTTTCCGGTCGAGATCAGCCTGAGCCCGCTGGAGACCGAGGACGGCACGCTGGTCAGCAGCTCGATCCGCGACATCACCGAGCGCCGGCGCGTCGAGCATGCGCTGCAGGAGAAGAACGTCGAGCTCGAGCGGGCCAACCAGGCCAAGGACAAGTTCCTCGCGACCATGAGCCACGAGCTGCGCACGCCGCTGAACGCGGTGATCGGCTTCACCGGCCTGCTGCTGATGAAGCTGCCGGGGCCGCTGACGCCCGACCAGGAGAAGCAGCTGAGCATGGTGCAGTCGAGCGCCAAGCACCTGCTGTCGCTGATCAACGACCTGCTCGACCTGGCGAAGATCGATTCCGGCAACGTGCAGATGCAGCTGGTCCCGGTGGCCTGCCGCTCGCTGGTGGACGAGGTGGCGGCCACGCTGCGGCCGGTGGCCGAGGGCAAGGGGCTGCGCCTGCTGGTGCAGATGCCCGATGGCGCGCTCGAGATGCGCACCGACCGCCGCGCGGTGCACCAGATCCTGATCAACCTCGTGAACAACGCGATCAAGTTCACCGAGGCGGGCACGGTGTCGGTGACGGTCGGCTTCAAGAGCCGCGACGCGGACCGCTGCGTCGAGCTGGCGGTGGCCGACACCGGTGCCGGCATCTCGGCGCAGGACCAGGCCACGCTGTTCCAGGCCTTCGCACGGGTGGGCAGCAGTGCCGCGCGGGCGCGCACCGAGGGCACCGGCCTCGGCCTGTACCTGAGCCGCAAGCTGGCCGAGCTGCTGGGCGGGCGCATCGAGCTGAGCAGCGAGGTCGGCCGGGGCAGCTGCTTCACGCTGGTGCTGCCGATCGCGCAGGACTGACCGGCATGGGCGCACGGGTGCTGATCGTCGAAGACAACGCGATGAACCGCGAGCTGATGGACTACCTGCTGCGCGCCTTCGGCTTCGAGACGCTGAAGGCGGTCGACGGGCGCGTCGGGCTGGACATCGCGCGGCGCGAGAAGCCCGACCTGATCCTGTGCGACATCCAGATGCCCGAGATCGACGGCATGGAGTTCGCGCGCCTGGCCAAGGCCGACCCCGTGCTGCGCGAGGTGCCCCTGGTCGCGGTGACCGCGTTCGCGATGGTGGGCGACCGCGAACGCGTGCTGGCACAGGGCTTCGATGGCTACATCTCGAAGCCGCTCGAGCCTCTGAGTTTCATCGAGGCGGTCAACCAGCTGCTGCCGGCCGGCCTGCGCCGGTCGAACGAGGCGCCCGGCACGGCGCCCGCCGCGCCTCACCGGCCGGTGGTGCCCATCGCCACCATCCTGGTGGTCGACGATTCGCCGATCAACCTCGAACTCAAGCGCGACCTGCTGCAGCCGCACGGCTACGAGGTGTTGACGGCATTGACGCCGGGCCTCGCGCTGCAGATGGCGCGCGAGCGGCTGCCGGCGCTGATCATCTCGGACGTCGGCATGAGCGAGGGCACCGGCTTCGACTTCATCCGCAGCGTGAAGGCCGACCCGCGGCTGCGCGACATCCCGTTCATCTTCCTGTCGTCGACACACTGGAACGAGGCCTCGCGCCAACTGGGGCTGGAGCTCGGTGCCTTCCGCTACCTGCTGCGGCCGCTGGAGCCGGCGCTGCTGCTGGCCGAGATCGAGGCCTGCGTGCGCCGTTGAGGGCTCGCAGGATGGACCGATAGCGAGATCACCTCAATGCGAGTGCCGATGGTGCTCGTCGGGGACGTGCGGGTGTGCATGGCGCATCGGCTCGTGACGATGCGGGTGGCTGTGCACCACACCGGCCGGCGGCGCATCGAGGCCATGAGCGTGGGTGTGGTGCCCGTCGTCATGGCGGTGGGCGTGCTCGTGCGCCAGTTCATCGTGCTGGTGCTCGTGCTCATGGCGCTCGACGAGGTGCAGGACGATACCGAGGATCATCGAGACGGCGCCCGCCAGCATCCAGCCGCTTCCGCTGCGCTCACCCAGCAGGAAGGCGAACAGCGCGCCGACGAACGGAGCGAACGCGAAGACGGAGCCGGTACGCGCTGCACCGAACGCGCGTTGGGCGAGCAGGTAGAAGCGCAGGCTCAGCCCGTAGCCTGTCGCACCCACCGCAAGCAGGGCACCCGCTTGCCAGGCGGCAGGCACCGGCTCGTCGAAGGCCCGTGCGAGAACGGCCGTTGCCATCGCACCCAGCAACCCCTTGTACATCACCACCTGGCCGGGATCGCGATCCGCTACGCCGCGCGACAGCGTGTTGTCGACGCCCCAGGCCGCGGTCGCGGCGAGCACGGCCAGAAGCCCGAGGGCCTGGCTGACGCCTGCCGCGGCCCGGTCGATGATCAGCGCCGTGCCGCCCAGCGTCAGCAATGCCATGGCCAGCAGGACACGCCGGTCCATCGCCTCGCGGTACCAGAGCATGGCCAGCACCGCGGTGAATACCGCCTCCAGCGTGAGCATGAGCGAAGCGCCGGCTCCACTGGTGTGCTGCAGGCCCCACGACAGTGCGACGGGGCCGACGGCGGCGCCAGACAGCGCCATCAGGATCAGCCGACCCGCATCGCTGCGGCGGACTCGAGCCTCGTGCTCGACGGGACGGCGAAGCACCCATCCGACCAGGGCAGCGCCCGCATACAGCAGTGCCGCCGTCGTGAAGCTGCCGACACCCACGCCGAAACGCTGGACCAGCGGTGTGCTGATTCCGAAAAGAACAGCGGCGACGAGGGCGATGAGGCCGCCACGAAGCGCAGGCCGGCGAGTGATTCGATCCATGCCGGCAGCATGCCACTGGCACGGATCAGAGGTGGTGTCATCCTCGTCGCAAATGCGCAACTGGTTGCGCGCTGGGCTTCGGGCTGTTCGAGTTCTCACCCAAGCAGTTCGAGCTGATCTGCTCAGACCTCTCCAGCGTGCCCGTGTCGTATGCGGCCGCGTCGCCGGCAGCGGTACCGATCCTGCTGATGCCGATGACGCTGCGCAACTACGCCGGCCCTGCCGATCGCGCTTCGCTAGAGCGATCGGACGCGGCCCGAGGCAACCACACCGCCATCGGCGAAGCCCCGCGGTTCTGCCACGCGAAGTACGGGATCGCGACGACCTCGACGGTGTCGCCGCCGGGCGGCACGTCCGGCTTGCCCGGCTGCACGCGCCGGTACAGCGCGTCGTCCCAGGCCGCATCGCGCGGCACGACGCGCGCCGTGCCACGCAGGATCACCACCCCGCCCAGCGTGTCCGGCTCGAACCGGCTCTCGAACGCGGACTGCGTGTCGACGCTCAAGTCCTCGATGCCCGCACCCGGGTGGTCCAGCGCCTCCACGCAGTACAGCAGCGGACCGCGCGTCAGCGCGATGCGCCCCGCGTTCTCGTGCACCCGCGGGTGGCTTTGCCAGCACTGCACGGGTATGGGAAGCGTGAGCTGCACCACGTCGCCGGCCTGCCAGTCGCGGCTGATCGCCGCATAGGCACCAGCCTCGACGGCCTGCAGCACGGCGCGCCCGTTGACCGCGAGGCCCGCGCCGCCGTCGCACCAGCCCGGCACGCGGACGTGCAGCGTGAAGCTGCCCGCCGTGCCGACCTCGATCGCGACGCTGCCGTCCCACGGGTACTGCGTGCGCTGCGCAAGCTGCACCGTGCGTTCGCCCAGCGGAATGCGTGCCGTCCCTTCGATGAAAAGGTTGACCCAGATGGCCTCGGCGCTGGTGCTGTACACGCAGCCCGGCAGACCCGCCACGGTGCGGGCCACGTTGGGCGGGCAGCAGGCCACGTCGTACCAGGCCTGTCGGTGGTGCGTGCCGTCGTCTTCAAGCGGGTTGACGTAGAAGTAGTGCCTGCCGTCCAGCCCCCAGCCGGGCAGCATGCCGTTGTACAAGGTCCACTCCAGCAGGTCGGCGTGGCGCGCATCGCCGGTCGCGGCCAGCATGCGGTGGTTCCACATCATGCTGCCGATGGCTGCGCAGGTCTCGGTGTAGGCGCGGGCATTCGGCAGCTCGAAATCCTTGCCCAGCGCCTCGCCCTCGTAGCGCGCGCCCATGCCGCCGGAGATGTACATGCGCCGGCGAGTCAGCTGGGTCCACAGCGAGCCGAGCCGGTCGAGCAGCGCCGCGTCCTCGCGCTCCAGCGCCAGATCGGTGATGCCGCAGGCCATGTAGAGCGCGCGCACCGCGTGGCCGCACAGACACGTCATGGCACGGATCGGCACGTCGTCCTGGAAGTAGTCCAGCCCCATGCGGCCACCGTGCAGCAGGCCGTGCCCGCGCGCATGGATGAAGAACTCGGCCTGCTTCAGGTAGCGCGGCTCGCCGGTCTCGCGCGCCAGCTCGATCAGCGCCATCTCGATCTCTTCGTGGCCGTCCACCATCACCCGCTTGCCCTCGCCGGCCGGGCCGAACACCTCGCACAGCAGGTCGGCGAAGCGCCGCGCCACGGTCAGCAGCCGCGTGCTGCCGGTGACGCGGTGATGCGCCACTGCTGCCTGGATCAAGTGGCCGCCGCAGTACATCTCGTGCAGGTCGCGCAGGTCGCTCCAGCGCTCGTGCTGGCGCTCCAGGCTGAACCAGGTGTTGATGTAGCCGTCGTCGCCCTGTGCCGCCTCGATCAGCGCGATGGCCGCATCGATACGCTCCTGCAATACCGGTACCGGCCCGGCGGCCTGCGCCCACGACGCGGCCTCGATCCACTTGTAGACGTCGGAGTCGTTGAAGAAGATGCCGGCATACGGCCCGTCGTACCGCCCGGTCACGCGCCGGAAGTTGTTCAGCCGGCCGGTGCTCTCCAGCAAGTCGTACTGTGTGGGCAGCGTGACCTCCACGTTGCGCTGCAGGCGCGGCCCCCAGAAGCGGCCCGCCAGCGTGACGGCGGCCACCGCCACCGGCCGCAGCACGGCGCCGCGGCTGCGGCTGAAATCGACGACGAATGTCATGAAGCGTTCCCGGTGGACTCGGTGGAGATCGATGGCATCAGGCCTTGACCGCACCCGCGATCAGGCCCTGGATGTAGTAGCGCTGCAGCAGCAGGAACAGCGCCGCGCACGGCACGATGGAGAGCACGATGCCGGCCTGCATCAAGCCCCAGTTGACGGAGCCGAGCTGGCCGCTCTGCGCGTTGATCAGCATCACCGGCAGCGTGAAGGCGCGCGAATCGGAGATCAGGATCAGCGCGGCCAGCAGCTCGTTCCAGGAGCCGAAGAAGGCGAACAACGCGACCGTCGCGAGGCCGGGCCCGACCAGCGGCAGCATCACCCGCAGCAGCAGGTCGAGCGGCGAGCAGCCGTCGAGCACCGCGGCCTCTTCGATGTCCCTCGGCACCGCATCGAACGCATTGCGCATCATGAAGACGGCGAACGGCAGCTGGAAGGTGGTGTAGACCAGCGCCAGGCCGAGTTGCGTGTCCTGCAGGTGCAGCAGCCGCAGCAGCACGAACAGCGGGTTGAGGATGGACTGGAACGGGATCATCAAGGTCGCCAGGATCAGCATGAACAAGGCATGCCGCCCGGGGAACGTGAAGCGCGAGAAGCCGTAGCCGCCCAGCGTCGCGAGCACCAGCGTGAACAGCACCGTCATCGAGGCCACGCCGGCGCTGTTGCCGAGGTAGCGGCCGATGCCCTGGCCGTAGTTCGCCAGGTTGCGGTAGTTCTCGAGCGAGAAGCGGCTGGGCCAGTACAGCGGCGGCGACGCCGAGGCTTCGGCCGCGGTCTCGAACGAAGTCAGCAGCGACCACAGGATCGGGAACAGGAACATCAGCATCAGCACGCTGCACAGCCCGTAGTACGCGGCCTGCAGGCCGAGCCGGCGCCAGTGGTGGTGGCCGGGCGTGTCGATCACGGCGTGCGGGCGCATCGAGAGCGGCGCGAGTTCGATCATCGCTCGTCCCTCAGCAGGTACAGCTGCACGGCGGAGAGCACCAGCAGCATCAGCAGCAGCACCACCGACATCGCCGCGCCGTAGCCCAGCTTGAAGTAGGTGAACGAGGCGCGGTAGATCCAGTGCACGACGGTGATCGTGCTGTTGAACGGCCCGCCGCGCGTCATCACGAAGAACTGCTCGAAGGCCAGGAAGGACCCGATGAAGGACATGGTCAGCGCGAGCGCGAAGGTGCGCCGCATCAGCGGGATGGTGATGTGGCGCACCTGGGCCCACCAGCGCGCGCCGTCGAGGCTGGCCGCCTCGTACAGGTCGACCGGGATCGCCTGCATGCCCACCAGCAGGATCACCATCGTGAAGCCGGCCGCCTTCCACAGCACCATCACCACGATGGAGGCCAGCGCGCTGTAGGTGTCGCCGAGCCACTGCACCGGCTCGTCGATCCAGCCAAGATCCATCAGCACGGCGCTGAAGATGCCGACCTGGTCATTGAACAGCCAGGTCCACAGCAGGCTGGCCGTGGTCATGCCGATCACCACCGGCAGGAAATAGGCGGTGCGGAAGATCCCGACGAAGCGCACGCCACGGTGTACCAGCAGCGCCAGTGCAAACGCGAACAGGAAGATCGCCGGCGTGACGACCAGCGTGTACTTCACCGTGAAGAGCACGCTGCCCCAGAAGGACGCATCGTGGAACAGGTCCAGGTAGTTCTTCAGGCCGGTGAAGCTCGGGTGGCCGAGCAGGGGCCAGTTGTTCAGCGACATCCATGCCGTCATCAGCAGCGGGACGATGAAGAACAGCGTCGTCACCGCCAGGCACGGCAGGATGAAGAGCAGGCCGGCGCGCCCGCGGGGAACCCTGAGGCCGAGGAGTGCCAGCATCCTCAGGGCGCGGCCAGGACTTGCCGGAACCTGGCCTGCGCGTCCTTGATGGCCACGTCGACGCCCTTGCCGAACACCGCCTCCTGGATCATCGCGAGCCACGGGCCGTTGGGGTCGTTGATCAGCTGGTTGAAGTGCACCGAGTACGGCGTGCGCCCGGACTGCATCGCGACCGACGCCATCGCGAAGCGGCTGTCCTGCCGGCTGTAGGCGTTGTCGGCCAGGTCGGCACGCACCGGAATGCTGCCGTTCTTCGCGAACTGTTCGACCTGCACTTCCTCGGACAGGCACCAGGTGATGAAGTCCCAGGCCTCCTTCTTGTGCCGGGAGCCGACCGGGATGGCGATGGAGTCTCCGCCGGCGAAGCTGGCACTGCCGCCCTTCTCGCCGGGCAGCGGCGCCACGCCGAAGTCGATCTCGGGGTGGTCCTTCTTCAGCAGGCCGATCGCGAAGGCGCCCGTCCCCTGCATGCCGATCTTGCCGGAGAAGAACGGGCTGATGAAGTTGCTGCCGTTGTCGGTCTTGACGCCGCCGGGCATCACGCCGTCCTTCCAGAGGCGGCGGTACATCGCGAGCGTGTTGCGCAGCGCGGGGTTGTCGAGCGCATCGCTCTTGCCGTCAGCCGAGAACACGTCGCCGCCCGAGGCCCAGACGTAGGGCGTCATCGTGAAGATGTTGCAGCCACCGCACGCGCCGGAGAAGTAGAAGCCTTTGACACCGCCACCCAGCGCGGCGATCTTGCGGGCGTAGGCCTCGAGTTCGGCCAGCGTGGTCGGCGGCTTCTCGGGGTCCAGGCCGGCGCGCTTGAACAGCGCCTTGTTGTAGAGCAGGAAGGAGCTTTCCGCGCTGAACGGCACGGCGTACTGCTTGCCGCCGTACATGGCCAGGCGGACGTGCGAGGGCGACAGGCTCTTCGCGAACGGCAGGCCGCGCGCCTCGGCGCCGATGTCGCTCAGCTGCCCGGCCTGCGCGAAGGCGGGCACGAAGATCAGGTCGATTGCGACCACGTCGGGTGCCGCGCCGCCCGCCACGGCGGTGCCGAACTTGGTGACGAAGTCATCGCTCGGGATGACGGTCAGCGCCACCTTGTTGGCCTGCTTGGCATTCCAGGTCTTGACCAGCGGCTCCACGAAGCCGGCGTCTGCGGCACGGATCCAGAAGCTGATCTCCTGGCCGGCTTGGGCGTGGACGCCGCCTGCCAGCAGCACAGCCGCCAGGCCACCGGCGAGCTGTCTCGCCCAGTTGGGACTACGCATGGGTTTGTCTCCTGCTTGTTGGTGTTGGTGCGCGGTGAAAGCCATGTTGACAGCAACGAATGCGGCCAACAAGATGACAAAGCCCGAGCAAAACGGGACAAATCCGACTTCCTTCGAATGCAGGACAGCAGCCTCTCGTTTGCGCTCTCGATGGCCTTGCAGGCAACCAACGGCGGGCTTTTCATGTCGCGTGGCGTGGGCGAGCACCCGCGCCGCGTGATCGATTCGTTCGAGCTGCTGTACGTCAAGCGCGGCATGCTGGGCATCGAGGAGGCGGGGCGCGAATTCCGGGTCGGCGCCGAAGAGACGCTGCTGCTGTGGCCCGGCAAGGAGCACGGCGGTACCCTGCCCTACCCTACCCTGCCCTACCC
>NZ_JBFUGW010000158.1:0-15177 GCF_056402735.1 Rhizobacter sp. P3_C12 | reverse complement strand
AAGTGAGTGACGGGAGTTTGCCGATGCACCCCCGAAGCCGAGCTTCTTCGTGCAGTCGGCCCGCCAGGGCCGACCGCCCCAGCTGAGCCCCCACAGCCMSCCCCCRGCCGCTCCGAACACGCGCCACGAAAGAACAGAAGCCTGCCCCCTCAGGAGGAGGCAGAGCAAGCAGCCCAAGGCTATGCTGCGCGATCACTCCACGGAAGGATTCGCGATGAAGAAGAAGGCCCCGCCCCCGGCGCGCAGCGCCAAGGAACGCCAGCGCGCCCCGCTGGTCACGCCGACCGACCTGAAGGCCGGCGCCACGCGCGACATCGCCGCCGCGATGAACGGCATCCTGGCCGACGTGTTCGCGCTGTACCTGAAGACCAAGAACTTCCACTGGCACATGAGCGGCCCGCACTTCCGCGATTACCACGTGATGCTCGACGAGCAGGCCGACCAGCTCTACGCGATGACCGACCCGATCGCCGAGCGCGTGCGCAAGATCGGCGGCAGCACGCTGCGCTCGATCGGCCACATCGCGCGCTCGCAGCGCATCCTCGACAACGACGCCGAATTCGTCGAGCCGTCGGACATGCTCGCCGAGCTGCGCGAGGACAACAAGACGCTGGTCGCCGAGCTGCGCGAGGCGCACGGCGTCTGCGACGAACACCACGACATCGCGACCGCCAGCCTGATCGAAGTGTGGATCGACGAGACCGAGCGCCGCACCTGGTTCCTGTTCGAGGCCGGCCGCTCGGGCGACAGCAGCGGGCATTGATGGATGTCGGCACGCTTCGTGCAATATCCGGGGCCATGAGCATCCCCGCTGCCCCGACCGAAGCACCGTCGCCATCCCCCCAGCGCCACACGCTGTTCGAGGACGCGCAGGCCATCTTCACCGGCACGCTGTTCGTCTCGCTGGCACTGATCCTGTTCGCGCAGGTCGGGCTGCTGACTGGCGGCACCGCCGGCGTCGCCTTCGTGCTGCACTACGCGACCGGCATCGGCCTGGGCAAGCTGTTCTTCGCGATCAACCTGCCGTTCTACTGGTTCGCGTGGCGGCGCATGGGCCGCGAGTTCACGCTGAAGACCTTCATCGCGATCACGCTGCTGTCGCTGATGACCGACTGGTCGCCGCAGCTGTTCGCGATCGAGCGCCTGCACCCGGCCTACGCGGCCGTGCTGGGCGGGCTGCTGCTGGGTTCGGGCTGCCTGTTCCTCGCACGCCACCGCGCCAGCCTGGGCGGCGCCACCATCGTGTCGCTGTACCTGCAGCAGACACGCGGCTGGCGGGCGGGCAAGGTGCAGATGGGCGTCGATTGCAGCGTCGTGCTGCTCGCGCTGACGGTGGTCGAGCCGTCGCGCGTCGCCTGGTCGGTGCTCGCGGCCGTCGTGATGAACCTGTTCATCGCGGTCAACCACAAACCGGGGCGCTACGCCGTGTTGTGATCCGCACTCAGCGGTGGGTCTGCCGGTCGAGCCCCCGATCGGGCGACTCGAAATGCTGCTGCTGGCCCGGGTTCGGCTCGATCAGCTCCTCGATGATCAGCCGCCCGAACTTCTGCGCCCGCGCCGCGTTGTGCTCGCGCGCCACCTGCGTGATGAACTCCTCGTGGTCGCTCTTCGGCCACAGCACGACCACGTAGCCGTGCCCCTGCTCGGCCAGCGCAAGGTGGGTCTTCAGCAGGTTCAGGTCCTGCCCGATCGAGGCCAGCGCGCCCGCATGCGCGATGTTGGTCCGCATCTGGCGCGCCATCTGCTGCGGCGAGAACACCAGCAGGTCGCTTTCCAGGAAGTTCGCGTCCAGCAGGGCGTTGAGCGCCCCCTGCAGGTCGTCGGCCGACCGGAAGGCCAGGAAGATCTTGTTCTCGGGCGGCAACACGCCGTCTCTGCGGATCGGGTTCGAGACGGCGTTCGCAGCGGTCGGGTTCACGGTGTTCTGGCTCATGGCACCTCCAGTGGATCGGGCACCGCGACAGCCGCGGCGGATGGAACGGCCGGTCGCGGCGCCGCAGCCCGCACCGGTCCGGGAAAGTCGTCGACCTGGATCACCCTGGCCGCCGCGCGCAGGTAGGCGAGCGCAGCCGCCGGGTTGCGCGAATGGCTGGCCACGTCCTCCAGCGAACGCGAATGGCGCAAGGCCTGGTTGAGTTCGCCGGCTTCGTCGCCGAGCGCACGCGCCTGGTCGAGCGCGTCGCGCAGGTCGCGCAGGCCGCCGCTGCGCGGCGTGCCCACATCGATGCACAGGCGCGCCAGCACCGCCGGCTCGCTGCGCAGCGATTCGGCCAGCACCACCAGGTCGCGGTCGCGCAGCGGGGCGAGGTGCCGCGTGCCGTTCAGCAGCAGCGGTGCCAGCGCGCGCAGCAGGCCGGAGGGCAGGTTGGCGTACAGGTCGCGCAGCGTCGCGGCGGCCTGGTCCAGCTGCACGCGGATCGCCGCGCGCGCGATCGGCAGCAAGGCCGGGTCGGCCTCCCGCTCGAAGCGCCACACGCTGGCCGACGCGAGGTACAGGTTGGCCAGCACATCGCCCAGCCGGGCAGACAGCAGCTCCATGCGCTTGAGCTTGCCGCCGAGCAGGCCCATCGCCAGGTCGGCGGTCAACGCGTACTTGGCCGACACGCGGGCAATCAACCGGGCTTCCTTCTCGAGCCCCTTCGGGACGTGGCCGCGCAGCGGCGCGCGGGTCAGGCTGGCCCACAGGTTGCGCAGCACATGCCGGCCGTGCCCCAGCAGCGCCTTGCCCAAGGCCTCGGCATCGTCGGCCTGCACCGCCGCCATCTCGTCGAGCACGTGGGGATGGCAGCGCACGGCACCCTGGCCGAAGATGATCAGCGAGCGCGTCAGGATGTTGGCGCCTTCCACCGTGATCGCGATCGGCGCCTGGCGGTAGGCGGCACCCAGCAGGTTGCTCGGCCCCGAGATGATGCCCTTGCCGCCGAGCACGTCCATGCCGTGGATGACCGCGCGCCGGCCGGCTTCGGTCAGGTGCACCTTCAGGATCGCGCTCGCGACGCTCGGCCGCTGGCCGGCATCGAGCGCCGCGGCGGTGTAGCGGCGGGCCGCGTCGGTCGCGTACAGGTCGGCGGCCGTGCGGGCGAGCAGCGCGGCGATCGCATGGAACTTCGCGATCGGCAGCCCGAATTGCTCGCGGATCTGCCCGTAGCCGCTCATCACGAACAGCGCGGTCTGCTGCATCGCGGCGCCCATCGCCGGCAGCGAGATCGCGCGGCCTGCCGCCAGGCACTCCATCAGCATGCGCCAGCCCTGGCCGACCTGCGGCTCGCCGCCGATCACCCAGTCCATCGGCACGAACACGTTCTCGCCGCGCACCGGGCCGTTCATGAAGGCCGAATCCATCGGCCGGTGGCGGCGGCCGATCTCCATGCCGGGCGTCGGCACCGGCAGCAGCGCGCAGGTGATGCCCAGTTCCTGCTCGCCCTCGGGGCGCGTCAGGTCGACCGCCTGGAATGCGAGGCCGACCACCGTCGCCACCGGCGCGAGCGTGATGTAGCGCTTGTCGAAGGTGACGCTGAAGCCGCGCACGCGCCGGCCGTCGACCACGCGCTCGGTCAGCACGCCGCGGTCGGGGATCGAGGCGGCATCGGAGCCGGCGTACGGCGAGGTCAGGCCGAAGCAGGGCAGGTCGCGGCCATCGGCCAGGCGTTCGAGGTACTGCGCCTTCTGGGACTCGGTGCCGTAGCGCAGCAGCAGTTCGGCCGGACCGAGCGAGTTCGGCACCATCACGGTGACCGCGGCTGCAACGTTCACCGTCGCGATGCGCGCCACCACCGTCGCATGCGCATGGTGGCTGAAGCCCAGGCCGCCGTGCTCCTTCGGGATGATCATTCCGAAGAAGCGCTTCGCCCGCAGGTGCTGCCACACGGCGGCGGGCAGGTCGCCCTCGGTGTCGATCGAGAAATCGTCGAGCATGCCGATCAGGTCACGCACGGGGCCATCGAGGAAGGCGTGCTCGTCCGGCGTCAGGCGGTTCGGTGGGATCGCCAGCAGCGCGTCGAAATCGGGCCGGCCGGCAAACAGCTGGCCCTCGAAGCCCACCGTGCCGGCTTCGAGCGCGGCCCGTTCGGTGTCGCCCATCGCGGGCAGGGCCTTGCGGAAGAACGGCATCGCGGTGCGGCCGAGCCAGCGGTTCAGGGGGGTCAGGCCCATCGAGGGTCTCCGTGCAGACGAGGTGCCCCATGGTCGAGCCTGCCGGCGGGCGAATCTGCCGGACGGCACCGGCTTGCCGGGTCAGACAGCGCTCACAGGCCTCGCCGCCGCTCGGACCCTCCATCGCGGCTGTAGGCAATCTCCCGTCATCCCCGGCCTGAAGCTCACCGACACCACGCGCGGTGCGCCTCGGATAGGCAGCCACGCGGTGCCATCGAACAATGGCGTGTCATCCGGTCAGCCTTCCTACCGACTCAGGGAATCTCATGAACTTCACCGATCTGGCCGACCGGGAGCTCGAGCATCGTCGGCATGGCGCTGGACGGCAAGCGCGAGGAGGCGATCGGGAAGATGAACGCCGAATGCCGGCCACTGCTGGCGGCGCTGCTGAAGACCACCAGCGAACTGATCGAATACGAATATGCGCAGGCCGGAGGGATCGCCAAGGCGGCCGATGCGGGCTAAGCGGGCGACCGCATGACGATGATCGCCGCCTGCGTCGCCGCGATGCTGGGCGAGATCTCCGAATCGAGCCGCAAGATCGCCGACATCATCGGCGTGATCGACGGCATCGCGTTCCAGACCAACATCCTCGCGCTGAATGCGGCCGTCGAGGCCGCGCGGGCCGGTGAGCGAAGCCGGCAGCACGATGAACGAGATCGTGGCCCAGGTGCGCCGCATGACCGACCTGATCGCCGAGATCAACGCGTCGACCACCGAGCAGAGCACCGGCATCGTGCAGGTGAACCAGGCGGTGGCGTCGATCGATTCCGGCACGCAGCAGAACGCCGCGCTGGTGGAAGAGAGCGCCGCGGCGGCCGAGAGCCTGAAGATCCAGGCGGCCGGGCTGCTGGACGTGATCGCGGCGTTCCGCACCGGGGGCCGGCACGCCTTTGCGTGATCACATCGGCGTGATCACATCGGCGGCGCGAACCCGTTGCGCCCCGCGATCGCCCGCAGCGCCACCGGCTTGCCGTCGCGCAGCTGCGCGGTGACCAGCACCTTGGCGCCTGGCACCAGCAGCGCCCGGTCGCCCGGCTTCACGGTGACGACCGGCACGCCTTCGGGCACCAGCACTGTCTTCTCGCCGTCCTTGTAGCGCAGCCGCAGCGTGCGGCCCAAGGCCCGGCCGACCACGTCGGCGACGGTCGCATTGGTCATCGTGCTGCCCGGCTGCAGGTCCCACGGGTAGTGGCCTTCGTTGCTGCCGCGCGCCTGTTCGGGGAATACCAGCACCTCCAGCGCCTGCAGCGTGCCGTCGGCCTGCGGCATCGCCGCGGTGCCGATGTAGCTGCCGGCGGCGATGCCGGCCAGCTCGGTCGGCACCACCTCGTTGACGCCGAAGGTGTCGGCCAGCGCCAGGCGCAGCACCTCGCCGCTGCGCTCCTTCATCACCAGCGTGGTGTTGTCGAACGACTCGACGGTGCCGCGCAGGCGTTGCGTCGGAGCGGGTGCCGATGTCTGCGCATGTGCGAGCGTGACGGCCAGTGTCAGCAGCGCGGCGCCGACGAAGCGGGGCAGATGGGTCATGGTGGTGTCCGGTTGAGGTTACTCGGGGTACAGGCCGTGTACGCGCCCGAACAGCCGCGTCATCCCGAGCAGCGCATCGATGTTCGGTGTCGGCAGTGGCAGGCGCTGCGCGATCTCGCGCACCGCGCCGACCAGCGCATCGAGCTCGATGCCGCGGCCGGCTTCCACGTCCTGCAGCATCGAGGTCTTGAACGCGCCGAGCTTGCGCGTGACCTGCTGGCGGTCTTCCGGGGTCTGCGCGATCGCGCAGCCGATGCGCGCGCCGATGGCAGAGGCCTCGCGCATCGCGTTCGCGCAGAACGTGAGCAGCAGCGGGTCGTCGAGCACGCGGTCGACGGTGGCGCCGGTGATTGCCGACACCGGGTTCATCGTCATGTTGCCCCACAGCTTGTACCAGATGTCCTGGCGCACGCTGGCCGACACGGTGACGTCGAAGCCGGCCTGCGTGAGGAGGGCGCCGAGCTCGCGGGCGCGCGCTGATTCGCCGCCGCCGGGCTCGCCGATGATCAGGCCCTGGCCCATCTTGTGTTCGACGAGGCCGGGCTGCGGGCTGGTGGTGGCCGCGTGCACGACGCAGCCGAGCACCCGCTCGTGCGGGATCTTCGCGGCGATGCGGCCGCCGGGGTCGACGCTCTCGAGCGGTGCCTCGCCGATCGCCGCAATGCCGCGGCCGAACCACCACGGCACGCCGTTCATCGCCGGCAGCACGACGGTGTGCGGCGCAAGCAGCGGGGCGAGTTGATCGGCCACCGCGGCGAGCGCCGGGCCCTTCACGGCGATGACGACCACATCCTGCGGGCCCAGCTCGGCCGCATCGGCGCTGGCGGTGGCCGGCCCGGTGACGAGCTGGCCGCCTTGCTGCAGCCGCCAGCCGTGCTCGCGCAGCGCCTGCAGCGTCGCGCCGCGGGCGACTGCGCTGACCTGCGCACCCGTGTTCGCCGCGAGCCGCGCGCCGATGAACCCGCCGATCGCACCGGCCCCGTAGATGCACACCTTCATCGCTGCCCCTTTTCTGAACGAGGGGGCATTCTGCGACAGGCGCTACTTTCGTGTCTTCGGGGGTTTTGCCTTGCGCTTGTCCGGCGCGGCCAGCGCCAGCTGCTTCGCGACAGCGGCGTGGAAGCGCTCGATCTCGTCGGCGGTGGTGAGCGATGCGGGCAGCTCCACGTCGATGCGGTGCAGCGTCTGCGACGGTCCGGCGCGCAGCATCGCGACCGGGCCGATGCGGCGCGAGCCGGCCGGCAGGTCGACCTGGACGCCGACCACGCGGCCGGCCTCGGTGATCACGGTGGCGGTGTGCATGAGGGTCAGCTCCATTCCGCGATGCTGAGGTTGTAGTGGATCGCCGCCGCACCCGCGTTGCGGATGTTGACGGTGTAGTGGATGCCGTCGGTCTCGCCGTTCGAGCGGGCGACGACGCCCTGGCTGACCGTGACCAGTTCGACGTTGACCTGCGGCTCCTGGATGTTGGCGGCCGCGACAGCGACGCCGACATCGCGGCCGAAGCCGTCGAAGAAGTATTCCCAGTGGTGCGTGGCGCCGGCCGCGAGGCTCACGATGCCGCCGACATTGCGATGCAAGGCCATTCAGTTGCTCCGGTGGTGGTGCAGTGGACCTGCCACGGTAGCGGCGCCAGCGGCCGCGTCCATACCGAAACTTGGGGACGCGGGTGTCAGGCGGGGCGGCCGTCTTGCTGGCTCCCTTGCCGATACTCGAAGCGCAACCCCCCGCCCGGCGCCGTCTCCAGCACGATCTGCCCACCCAGCCTCTGCGCAATGCTGCGCGCGATCGACAGCCCCAGCCCGCTGCCGGTCTGCTGCGTGCCGAGCAGCCGGTAGAACGCATCGAACACCCGCTCGCGCTGGTCYGGCGGAATGCCGGGCCCGGTGTCGTCGACGCGCAGCAGCGCACGGCCACCGGCCTGCTCCAGGCTCACGTCGACGCGCCCGCCGGCCGGCGTGTAGCGCACCGCGTTGTCGACCGCGTTGCGCACCAGCGTCTGCAGGTCGACCGGCGTGCCGGCGACCCGCACCGCGTCGAGCCGCGTGACGCCCAGGTCGACCTGCCCGGCCTCGGCCATCGCGACCAGGTCGGACACCACCTCGCGCACCACCTCGTGCAGCGCGACCGACGGCTGCGCCGCCGCGTCCTGCCCCTGCCGCGCGTCGGCCCGCGGCGCCTGCACGCGCGCGAGCGACAGCAGCTGCTCCAGCAGCGCCCGCGAGCGCGACAGCCCCTCGCGCAGCGGCACGAAACGCCGCCGTGCCTCGGGCGACATCTCCGCATGCTCCAGGTTCTCGGCCTGCACCGTCAGCGCGGTGATCGGCGAGCGCAGCTCGTGGGCTGCGTCGGCGACGAAGCGGCGCTGCTGCTCGAGCGATTCGGTGAGGCGGCGCAGCAGCGCATTGATCGACGTGACGAAGGGCCGCACCTCGTCGGGCATGTCGCCGGCCGGCACGTCGACCGCGGCGGCGTCGCCCTGCAGATCGAGGTGATTCAACGCGTGGGAAGCCCGTGCGATCGGCCGCAACGTGTTGCGGATCACCACGTGGATCAGCAGCAGCAGCACCGGCAGCAGCACCAGCAGCGGCACCAGCGCAGCCAGCGCACTGTCCTGCGCGATGTCGTCGCGCCGGTCGGTCTGCTGCGCGACGATGAAGCGGCGGCCGTCGGGCAGGTGAGCCAGCAGCATGCGCCACGGGCGGCCTTCGGCGACGTGCGTGTCCAGCCCGTCGGGCAGGTCGCGCGGCAGCCGGCCGATGCCGTTCACGCGCGGCTCGCCCGCCGCCGTGTCGACCAGCTCCACCACCACGCTCGGCCGCGGCGCGCCGGGCGCGGCCAGCGGCTCGACCGGGTTGATCGCGAGCTGGCCGGCCAGCACCAGCGCGGCGGTCTGCTCGAGCAGGTCGTCCTGCAGCTCGTTGGCCTCGTGCAGCGCCCAGAAGAACGACACCGCGCCGGCCGCGACCGCGGTGGCCAGCAGCAGCACGGCCATCCACAGCGACAGGCGGAACTGCAGCGAGTTCCTCATGCCGCGCGGTCCACGCGCCAGCCGACGCCGCGCACGTTGCGGATCACCGTGGGCCCGAGCTTGCGGCGGATGCCATGGATCAGCACCTCGACGGTGTTGCTCTCGACCTCCTCGTTCCAGCCGTAGATGCGCTCCTCGAGCTCCTGGCGCGACAGGATCGCGCCGGGGCGCACCAGCAGCGCCTGCAGCAACGTGAACTCGCGGCCGGAGAGCGCGGCGCTGCGGCCCTCGAAGCTCACGTCGCGCGTCGCCGGGTCGAGCGTGAGCGCACCGTTGGTCAGCAAGGGCGAGGCCGAGCCGCCCTGCCGGCGCACCACGGCGCGCATGCGCGCGAGCAGCTCCTGCACGTCGAAGGGCTTCAGCACGTAGTCGTCGGCGCCGAGGTCGAGGCCGGCGATGCGGTCTTCGACCTCGTCGCGCGCAGTGACGATCAGGATCGGCACGCGGGCATTGCGCGCGCGCAGCTGGCGCAGCACCTCGATGCCGTCGCGTCGCGGCAGGCCGAGGTCGAGCAGCACGAGGTCATAGGCCTGGGCGAGCGCAGCGGCCAGGGCCTGCTCGCCGTCGGTGGTCCAGTCCACCGCATACGCGGCATCGGACAGCGCCTGCTGCACGGCCGCGCCGATCATCCGGTCGTCTTCCACCAGCAGTACGCGCATCTCGTTGATCGGCCAAGTTTCGCCACGGGAACAAGGTTCGCATTCTGGAGCAAGCCCTCCGCAGGCAATCGCAGGGTCATTCGCGAAGCCTTGACGTGGCCCCTGAAAATAAGAATGATTCTCAATTAATAACGATGAGCACCAGGGGGTAGAGCGTGTCGATCACCAACCATGAGCCTGCCGCAGGGCTCGGCGGAGCCTTTCTCGCGCACCGGGCCAAGCTGCAAGGCCTGGCCCACAAGATCACCGGCCGGCGCGAGCTGGCCGAGGACGTGGTGCAGGAGGCCTTTCTCAAGCTGTCCGACGTGTCGCACGGCCTGGCGGTGCAGCAGCCGATCGGCTATTGCTTCCAGGTGGTGCGCAACCTGGCGATCGATTGCCGGCGCCGCATGATGCTCGAGGCCGGCGTGTTCGCCGACGCCGAGAGCGGCGAGCACGTGGCGGCGCCGCAGGGCACGCCGGAGCAGTACGCGATCAGCCGGCAGAACCTGGTGATCGTCGACGAGGCGCTCGGCCGCCTGCCGTCGCGCACGCGCCAGGCCTTCGAGCTGTACCGCATGGGCGGCATGACGCAGCGCGCGATCGGTGAGCGGCTGGGCGTGTCGGCGGCGCTGGTCAACACGATGATCCGTGATGCGGTCCAGGCCCTGGCGCACTGCCGGCACCTGCTCGAAGCGGAATGACGGCCTCCTAGAATCGGCGGTTTCCACTGCCAGCCCCGTGCGCGACCGCGCGCGCCGCCCGCCGATGAACCCCGATCAGGACCGTGAAGACCCCGCGCAGGAGCTCGCCATGCAGTCCGCCTGGGCGTGGGTGATGAAGGCGCACGAGCAGCCGCTGAGCGAAGCCGACCACGAGGCGCTCGCGCGCTGGCTCGAGGCCGACCCGCGGCACCGCACGGCGCACGCACAGGCCTCGCGGCTTTGGCTGCTGAGCGGGCTGGTGCCGCCGGCGCACGACGACGACGGGTTGCCGCACTGACGTCTCCATCCGTTCGCCCTGAGTTTGTCGAAGGGTCGGGCTGAGCCTGTCGAAGCCCTGGTTCGATGCGAGCAGGCCCTTCGACAAGCTCAGGGCGAACGGGATCAGGCTGCTGAACAAAGCCGCGGCCGGCTCGTCATGGAAGGCAAGGCGCATCACTGCGCGAACCACGGGCCTTGCCATGTCCACCAGCTGCTTCGACCGCGACGACGAAACCTTCATCGTCCTCGTCAACCACGAGGATCAATATTCCATCTGGCCGCACTGGAAGGCCGTGCCACCCGGCTGGACCGCGGTGCCCGGCGCCAGCGGTGACAAGAAGACGGTGCTCGCGTTCGTCGATGCGGCGTGGACCGACATGCGGCCGCTGTCGCTGCGCCGCTGGATGGACGAGCAGGCCGCGGCGCCGCGCTGATGCACGCCAGCGTCCGCCTGCTGTGCCTGCCCTGCGCCGGCGCCAGCGCGACGATGTACCTGCGCTGGCGGCGTTCGCTGCCGGCGTGGGTGCAGGTCGTGCCGGTCGAGCTGCCCGGTCGCGGCAGCCGCCTGGGCGAGCACTGCGTCGAATCGTTCGCCACGTTGGTGGCGAGGCTGTGCGACGAGCAGGCCGCTGCCATCAACGCCACCACCGGCAGCTTCATGCTGTTCGGCCACAGCATGGGCGGCCTGCTGGCCTGGGGCATCGCGCAGCGCCTGCGCGAACGCGGGCTGCCGGCCCCGGAGGCGCTGTTCGTCAGCGGCTGCCCGGCGCCCTCGCAGCGTGATCCGCAGCGCTTCGCGAACAAGGACACCGACGAACAACTGATCGCCGACCTGCGCCGCCAGGGCGGCACGCCGGACGAGGTGTTCACGAGCCCCGAGATGCTGCGCATCACGCTCGATGCCTTGCGCGCCGACTACCGCGTCTGCGCGAGCGCGCCGCACGCGAGGAGCCTGCCGCTCGACATGCCGATCCACGCCTTCGGCGGCCGCCAGGACGACATCGGCGCGCCGCGCCTCGCTGCCTGGCGCCGCGAGGCCCGCACGCTGTTCTCGCTGACCTGGCTGGACGGCGGGCATTTCTTCATCCGCCAGAGCGAGCCGCAGCTGCTGGCCGCGCTCGTCCACGAGATGCAGGCGCTGCGGTTCGAACCGCTGCCGTCCTGAAGGGGATCTTCCATGACCGACCTGCTGAATCCAACCCGCCCGGACCGGCCCGCCTTGCCGGCCCTGATCACGCCCTCGCGCCCCGGTGAAGCGCTGCTCGAGGCCTTCGCGCCGCTGCGCGCCGACATCGAGGCGCTGCTGAGCCGCATCGGCGGCGTGCTGCTGCGCGGCTTCGAGGTGCC
This sequence comes from Rhizobacter sp. P3_C12, assembly GCF_056402735.1. NCBI lineage: Bacteria > Pseudomonadati > Pseudomonadota > Betaproteobacteria > Burkholderiales > Sphaerotilaceae > Rhizobacter > Rhizobacter sp. P3_C12. The sequence goes on along the minus strand of NZ_JBFUGW010000158.1, from coordinate 3,496 downwards.
CGATGTCGACGCCTTCCGCGAATTCGCCGCGGCCTTCGGCCACCCGCTGCTCGCCTACGAGTTCGGCTCGACGCCGCGCAGCGCGGTCGGTGGCGGCGTCTACACCTCCACCGAGTACCCGGCGCACCAGCACATCCCGCTGCACAACGAGCAGGCCTACACCCGCGAGTGGCCGATGAAGATCTGGTTCCACTGCGTCACCGCCGCGCCCGAGGGCGGGGAGACGCCGATCGCCGACAGCCGCGCGATCTGGCGCGAGATGCCCGAGGCGATCCGCCGCCGCTTCGCGCCCGGCGTGCTGTACGTGCGCAACTACGGCGAGTTCGACGTGCCGTGGCAGCAGGTGTTCAACACCAGCGAGCGCGCCGAGGTCGAGGCCTGGTGCGCGCGCTCGGGCATCCGCTTCGAATGGAAGCCCGACGGCGGGCTGCGCACCACGCAGCGGTGCCAGGCCATCGCCGTGCACCCGCGTACCGGCGAGACGGTGTGGTTCAACCAGGCCCACCTGTTCCACGTCTCGAACCTGCAGCCGGAGGTGCGCGAATCGCTGGAGGAGCTGCTGGGCGCCGACGAGATGCCGCGCACCGCCTGCTTCGCCGACGGCTCGGCCATCCCCGACGCGATGCTCGACGAGGTGCGCGCGGTGCTGGCCGCGCAGACGGTGTCGTTCCGCTGGCAGGCCGGCGACGTGCTGATGCTCGACAACATGCTGGCCGCGCATGCGCGCGCGCCGTTCAAGGGCCCGCGCAAGGTGGTGGTCGCGATGGCCGAGCCGCACGGCAACCTCGACCAGGACCTGTCCCGATGAACGCTCCCCGCAATTTCGTCGACCACCTGCAGCATCTCGGGGCCGAGCGGCCGGGTGACACCGCGCTGGTGATCGTCAGCGCGGCCGACGGCGCCGCGCTCGACACGCCGATCCGCTACGCCGAGCTCGCGCTGCGCGTGCGCGCCTTGGCCGCGCGGCTGCAACGCCGCTTCGCKCCCGGCGGGCGCGTGCTGCTGCTGCAGGGCAACGACGACCGCTACGTGGTGGCCTTCCTCGCGTGCCTGCACGCCGGGTTGATCGCGGTGCCGGCGTTCCCGCCCGAATCGGCGCGGCCGCAGCACCTGGCGCGGCTGGCCGGCATCGCGCACGACGCGCAACCGGCGGCGCTGCTCGCGACGCGCGCGACGCTGGCGATGCTCGGCGAAGGCTTCGGCGATGCCGAGCCGATCGCGATCGACGAGCTCGATGCCGCTGACGATGCCGCGCTCGCCGCCGCGTGGCGCCCGCACGCGCCGCACGACAGCGACATCGCCTTCCTGCAATACACCTCCGGCTCCACCTCGGCGCCGAAGGGCGTGATGGTCAGCCACGGCAACCTGATGGCCAACGAGCGGGCGATCGGCGCAGGCTTCGAGGTCGGGGCCGACGACGTGTTCGTCAGCTGGCTGCCGCTGTACCACGACATGGGCCTGATCGGCGGGCTGTTGCAGCCGCTGCACCGCGGCATCAAGGCCGTGCTGATGACGCCGCAGTTCTTCCTGGAGCGGCCGCTGCGCTGGCTGGAGGCGATCGCGCGGCACCGCGGCAGCATCAGCGGCGCGCCGGACTTCGCGTACCGGCTGTGCGTCGAGCGGGTGAAGGATGCCGCGGTGGCATCGCTCGATCTGTCGAGCTGGCGCGTCGCGTTCAGCGGCGCCGAGCCGGTGCGGCACGACACGCTGCGAGCGTTCGTCGAGCGTTTCGCGCCGGCGCGCTTCGATCAGCGTTCGGTGTTCCCGTGCTACGGCCTCGCCGAAGCGACGCTGTTCGTCAGCGGCGCGGCAAGGGGGCGGGGGATGGTCGCTCGGCCGTTCTCGGTGTCGGCGCTCGGGGCCGGGCAGGCGGCGGAGGGCGTGGGCGACGACGCCATCACGCTGGTCAGCAGCGGCCGCGTGCCGAGCAGCCAGCGCGTCGAGATCGTCGACCCGCAGACGCTCGCGGTGAACCCCGAGGGCCAGGTCGGCGAGATCTGGGCCGCCGGCCCGAGCATCGCGCAGGGCTACTGGCAGCGGCTGGAAGAAACGCAGGCGAGCTTCGTCGAACGCGCCGGCCAGCGCTGGCTGCGCACCGGCGACCTCGGCTTCGTGCGCGGCGGCGAGCTGCACGTCACCGGCCGGCTGAAGGACCTGATCATCCTGCGCGGCCACAACGTCTACCCGCAGGACATCGAGCGCGCGATCGAGGCCGAGGTCGAGGCCGTGCGTGCCGGCCGTGTCGCCGCGTTCGCGGTCGCGCTGCCGGGCGGTGGCGAGGGCGTCGGCGTCGCGGTCGAGGTGTCGCGCGCGATGCAGAAGCGCGTGCCGGCCGCGGCGCTGGTGCAGGCGCTCGGCGAGGCGTGTGCCGGCGCGTGCCGCGAGGCGGTGTCGGTCGCGCTGCTGCTGAACCCCGGCGCGCTGCCGAAGACCTCCAGCGGCAAGTTGCAGCGGCGCGCTTGCCGGCAGGGCTTCGAGCAGGGCACGCTGGATGCGTTCGCGGTGTTCGCGCACGGTCGCTTCGTGAGCGGCGACAGCGGGGGCGATGAGGCACCGGCGGTTCCGCTGGACGAGACCGAAGCCGCCGTCGCCGCGCTGTGGCAGGAGGTGCTCGGCCACGCCGCGACGCCGGCGCGCGACGCCCAGTTCTTCGCGAGCGGTGGCAATTCGCTCGCCGCGGTGCAACTGGCGGCGCGMATCGCCGAGCGCTGGCCGATCGGCTTCGCGCCGCGCGATGTCTTCGAGGCGCCGCGGCTGGCCGAGCTCGCGGCGCGCATTCGCCGACTCTGCGACAGCGGCACGCGCCCGTCGACGATCCCGGTGCTCGACGCGGCACGCCGTGCCGGACCGCTGCCGCTGTCGCACGCGCAGCAGCGCCAGTGGTTCCTGTGGCAACTCGATCCGGGCAGCTCGGCGTACCACGTGCGCTTCGGGCTGCGGCTGAAAGGCGTGCTCGACACCGCTGCGCTGCAGGCCTCGCTCGACGCGCTGGCGGCGCGCCACGAGCCGCTGCGCACCCGGTTCGATCTCGCCGAGGACGGCACGCCGCGCCAGTTCATCCAGCCGCCGCAGCCGGTCGCGCTCGCCGCGTTCGATCTACCGATCCTGCTCGACACCCCGTTCGACCTGCGCCGCGGCCCGCTGTGGCGCGTCGGCCTGCTGCGTGTGCGCGACGACGAGCACCAGCTCGTCGTCGTGATGCACCACATCGTCTCCGACGGTGCGTCGATGCAGCTGTTCGTCGACGAACTGGTGGCCGGCTATGCGGCCCGCGTGGCCGGCGAGCCGCGCTCGCTCGCCATGCCGCCGGTCCAGTACGCCGACCACGCGGCATGGCAGCGCGACGAACTCACCGCTGGCGAGGCGGCACGCCAGCTCGCGTGGTGGCGCACCGAACTCGCGCACGACGGCGCGGAAGAGCCGGTGCTCGCGCTGGCCACCGACCACCCACGCCGCGCGCAGGCCGGCTACCGCGGCGCGCGCCACAGGTTCACGC
>NZ_JBFUGW010000157.1:0-15186 GCF_056402735.1 Rhizobacter sp. P3_C12 | reverse complement strand
AGCGATGTGGGGCTGTACAGCTACGGCGCACAGGGGGCGAACGCGGTGCGGCCGCATGCAGTGCAGAGCATCGAAGGCGCAGCAGCCAACGGCTACGGCTTCGACGCGAACGGCAACCTCGCCAGCGCGACCGCAGGCAAGTACCGTGGCATCACCTACACCGGCTTCAACCTGCCGAACAGCCAAGCGGGCTTGCAAGGGCCTGCAGGCGGCCCGAGCTACACCTGGAACTACGACGAGGACCATGCCCGCATCCGAGAGGTTCGGACGATCCCGAGCGGTACCAACGCGGGCACCCGAACGACGTGGTACCTGCATCCGGACAACACCGGTGGACTGGCCTTCGAGAGCGAGGTCAATGCGCCGACGAGCCCGAGCGCAGCGAACCCTGCGATCACGAGCAACCGCCACTACCTGAGCGCAGGTGGCCAGAGCCTCGGCGTGCTGGTCACCACCGGAGCGCTACCGGCACTCGGCGTCCCGCAGACCGCCCCGCCCCTGCAATCCAGCCTGAGCGCGGTGAAGCTGGAGTACTGGCACAAGGATCACCTGGGCAGCATCGCGGCGACGACGGATCACAACGGCAACGTGACGGCCCGCGACGCGTACGACCCGTTCGGCAAGCGCCGCTTCGTCAACGGCAACCACGACGCCGCCGGCACGCTGGTGATCGACTGGAGCCCGGCCGTCAACAGCGGCACCGACCGCGGCTTCACCGGCCACGAGCAGCTCGACGACATCGGCCTCACGCACATGAACGGGCGGCTGTACGACGCAGCCCTCGGGCGGTTCCTGTCCGCAGACCGGGACGTGACGAAGCCCTATGAACTGCAGAGCTACAACCGCTACAGCTACGCAAGAAACGACCCCCTGGCGCGTATTGATCCGAGCGGCTGGGGCAACTTCCCAAGCAAGACCTGGGAGCCCGAGCTCTTCGTGATGGAGCAGGTGAAGATCACCGGAAGCGGTGGCCCCACGCTCCCGGCCCCGAACCTGACCTGCACATCGTCGTGCCTGGGAGGGCTCTTCAGGCCGGGGCCGCCGAACTTCGTGCTGATGGCCGCACCAGGCACGCCAGCTCAGAAGTCGTTCCAGCAGGGCCTGAACGCGGGGGCCGCCACAACCACGAGAGTGGTCGGCGGGATTCGCGAGCACGTCCACAAGGAAGCCGAGAACGGATCGGTTATGTGGAAAATGGTCGATGCGGTACTGTCTGTCGGCGATTCCGAGGAACAGGCCGCTGATGGGTTGTCGACCGAGACAGGCAACAATGTTCCAAGCAAGGTTGGGCCAGGATCCTACGCGGGTGAGTCCGTTCCCGTTGGTACAACGTCGCGTCCTACGAAAGAAGAGCAGGAGAAGATCAACGAAATTGGTGATCGAGAGGGGTGCCACACCTGTGGAACAAAGGATCCAGGAACGAAGAGCAAAAATTGGGTTGGCGATCATCAGGATCCGACCAAACTCAATCCTGAAGGAAAATCGCAAAGGTACTACCCACAATGTCTCGGCTGCAGCAACGAACAAGGCGGGCGCATTCGATGGCTTCCGCGTCAATAAGTAGGTGACGCGAAAATGAAGTCAATTCTGTCGGGCGGTGGGCCTTTGATCTCCATCGAACTTGACGCTGTTGATCGTTGGCATGGCGTCTCCGGAAGCGCTGCATTGCCAAGTTTGACTGGATCTCTGAACGACTATCAGCGGGCCTGCACTATTCGCGACTACCTTGGCAAGTTGACCCTGGGGGATCGAACTGCGTTGGTACTCGGGGACATGCCGCTCGAAACATCAATCTGGCATCCACGGAACGAGCTCCCGAAAATCGTGCGTGTGTATTACGGCGATCCTGGTGCCGACATGGAAAATTTGCTTGAGTCAGCCGGCCCACTTGATTTCGGCGATCCCGCGGAGGTGCTGTCGATCGATTTCCAGTCCTCATCAATTGTGATTTTCGACTCTGCATACGCCGGATCAGATGCGGGCATTGAGCGGCTCTCGTTTTCGTTGCCGGTGGGCAAGTATCTTGTCGTCACGAAGCAGTTCCAGCCCGACAAGCGAACCTCAGTTCTCATCCACATGTTTGTTCCATCTCAGTAGGCGAGACGCAGTTCCGAAACACAGCGCCTTCAAGCGACCGAGAGTCAAGCTGCAGGCAGCACCGACAAGCGTGTCTTCGGCCACAGCTGTATCGGGTAGCCGGTCAGCGCGACAGCTGTCGATCGAGTCGCCAGACAGGCTCATCCAACTCAAGCGCACTACGTGATCGCGTCCAGCAACTCGCTCTCGATCTCGATCTGAGTGCGGTTCTGCTGCAGCGCCGAACCATCGATCAGGAACGTATCTTCGACCCGCTCCCCCAGCGTCGTGATCTTCGCGAGCTGCAGGTTGATGTGGTGGCGCGCCAGCACCCGCGAGATCGCGTACAGCAGCCCGGAGCGGTCGCTGGTGGACACCGACAGCAGCCAGCGCTGGCCGCGCTCGTCCGGGCGCAGCAGCACCCGCGGCGTGATCGGGAACGACTTCACGCGGCGCGACAGCCGGCCGCGGCTCGGGTCCGGCAACGGGCCCTCGGCCTTCAGCGCGAGCGCCGCCTGCGTCTCCACCAGCGAGATCAGGTCGCGGTAGTGCTGCTCCATCTGCGGGCTGATCACCTGGAAGGTGTCGAGCGCATAGCCGGCGCGCGTGGTGTGGATCTTCGCGTCCAGGATGTTGAAGCCGGCGCCGTCGAAGTAGCCGCAGATGCGCGCGAACAGGTCGGGCCGGTCGGGCGCGTACACCAGCACCTGCAGCCCTTCGCCCACCGACGACAGCCGCGCCCGCACGATCGGTTCGGTGCTCGTCACGTGGCGGAACAGCGAGCGCGCATGCCAGGCGATGTCGCCGGCGTCGTGGCGCGCGAAATAGCTCAGCTCCAGCGTCTTCCACAGCGGCACCTCGGTGCCCGGCAGCAGCGAGTACAGGTTCAGCGTGTGCCGCGCATCCTGCCGGCGCGCCTCGATCTCGGCGTCCATGTTCGGCGTGGCGCCGCCCAGCGCGCGCAAGGTCAGCCGGTACAGGTCCTCGAGCAGCTTGCCCTTCCAGGCATTCCACACCTTCGGGCTGGTGCCGCGGATGTCGGCCACCGTCAGCAGGTACAGCGCGGTCAGCCGGCGCTCGGTACCCACCAGTTGCGCGAAGTTCTCGATCACCTCGGGGTCGCTCAGGTCTTCCTTCTGCGCGATGCGCGACATCGTCAGGTGGCCCTTCACCAGGAACTCGGCCAGCACGGTGTCGTCCTTGTCGAGTCCGTGGTCGCGGCAGAAGCGCCGCACCTCGGTGGCGCCCAGGTCGGAGTGGTCGCCGCCGCGCCCCTTGGCCACGTCGTGGAAGAGGGCGGCGATGTACAGCACGTACGGCCGGTCCCAGGTGGAGGCGAGTTGCGAGCAGAACGGGTACTCGTGCGCATGCTCCGGGATGAAGAAGCGCCGCACGTTGCGCAGCACCATCAGGATGTGCTGGTCCACCGTGTAGACGTGGAACAGGTCGTGCTGCATCTGCCCGACGATGCGCCGGAACACCCACAGGTAGCGGCCCAGCACGCTGGTCTGGTTCATCAGCCGGAAGGCATGTGTCTGGCCCTCGGGCTGCTGCAGGATCTGCATGAAGATCGCGCGGTTCGCCGGATCGCGCCGGAAATCGCCGTCCATCACCTCGCGGGCGTTGTACAGCGCCCGCAGCGTGCGCGCCGACAGGCCCTTGATGCCGGGCGTCTGCTGGTAGACCAGGAAGGTCTCGAGGATGGTGTGCGGCTCGCGCTCGTACAGGTCGTCGCTCGCCACCTCGAGCATGCCGGCGCGGTCGAAGAAGTGGGTGCCGATCGGGCGCATCGGCGCGTCCTGCGAGCCGTTGATGCGCTCCTCGATGTTCAGCACCAGGATCTGGTTCAGCTGCGTCACCGCCTTGGCCGCCCAGTAGTAGCGGCGCATCAGCTGCTCGGATGCGCGGCGCATCTGCGTGGTCTCGTAGCCGRAGCTCTCGGCCACCGCGGTCTGCAGGTCGAACACCAGCCGGTCCTCGCGGCGGCCGGCCACCATGTGCAGCCGCGCGCGGATCAGGCGCAGCAGGCCCTCGTTACGCTGCAGCTGCTTCACCTCGAACGGCGTGATCAGCCCCTTCGTCGCGAGCTCGGTCCAGGTGCGGCCCAGGCCCGCCGCGCGCGCGATCCAGATCACCATCTGCAGGTCGCGCAGGCCGCCGGGGCTTTCCTTGCAGTTCGGCTCCAGCGAGTAGGGCGTGTCCTCGTACTTCTGGTGGCGCTGGCGCATCTCGAGCGTCTTCGCGCGCAGGAAGGCCTTCGGGTCCATCGCGGCGGCATTGGCGCGGCGGAAGGCGTTGAACACGCGCTTGGAGCCGCACAGGTAGCGCGATTCGAGCAGCGCGGTCTGCACCGTCACGTCGCCATGCGCCTCGGCGACGCATTCGTCGACGGTGCGCACGCTGGAGCCGATCTCCAGCCCCAGGTCCCAGCAGGCGGTGATGAAGCCCTCGACCGAGGATTTCAGCGCATCGTTGTCCGAGCCCGGCGCGCCGATGCGGGCGTTGTGCAGCGCATCGCCGGGCGGCAGCAGCACCAGCACGTCGACATCGGAGTGCGGGTACAGCTCGGCACGCCCGTAGCCGCCGACGGCCAGCAGCGCGGCCCCGGGCGGCATCATCGCGTGCTGCCACAGGCCGAGCAGCGTCTGGTCGACATGGCGGGCCAGCGCCCGCACCAGCCGGGTCGCGGCCGGCGCGGTGGCGCGCGACTCGCGGAAGTGCGCCATCAGCGCCGCCTTGCCCTCGCGGAAGCGGCTGCGCTGTTCGGCCAGGCTGCGCGCGGCAGCCGGCACCGGTGTGTCCACCGTCATCGCCATCGGGGCCACCGTCAGGCGGTGGTGGTCGCGGACGGGGCTGCGGCCGCGGCCGTCACGAAGGCCGGCGGCGGCGGGCTGCCCGCCGACAGCGTCAGCACCTCGTAGCCGGTCTCGGTGACGAGCACGGTGTGCTCCCACTGGGCCGACAGCGAGCGGTCTTTCGTGACGATGGTCCAGCCGTCGCCGGCCTCGCGGATGTCGCGCCGGCCGGCATTGATCATCGGCTCGATCGTGAACACCATGCCGGGCACCAGCTCCTCGAGCGTGCCCGGGCGGCCGTAGTGCAGCACCTGCGGCTCTTCATGGAACTTGCGGCCGATGCCGTGCCCGCAGAACTCGCGCACGATCGAGAAGCCGGCGTTCTCGGCGAAGGTCTGGATCGAGTGGCCGATGTCGCCCAGGTGGATGCCCGGCTTCACCTTGACGATGCCCTTCCACATGGCGTCGTAGGTCATCTGGCACAGCCGGTTCGCGGCGATCGAGCCGTGGCCGACGACGAACATCCGGCTGGTGTCGCCGTGCCAGCCGTCCTTGATGACGGTCACGTCGATGTTGACGATGTCGCCCGCCTTCAGCGGCCGGTCGTTCGGGATGCCGTGGCAGACCTGGTGGTTGATCGAGGTGCAGATCGATTTGGGGTAGGGCGTGTAGCCCGGCGGCGCGTAGTTCAGCGGGGCCGGAATGCCTTGCTGGACGTCCACGATGTGGTCGTGCGCCAGCTTGTCGAGCTGCTCGGTGGTGATGCCCGGCTTCACGTGCGGCGTGAGCATGTCCAGCACTTCGGAGGCCAGCCGGCCGGCGATCCGCATGCCTGCGACATCCTCGGCGGTTTTGATCGTGATCGTCATGGGGCGGAATTATTGCACCGACCCCCGTAAAATCCCGGGTTTCCACCGGCAGTCCCTGAACACGACCCGGTCTCCAGAACCCGAAGCTGGCCCCCAACGTGACGTCCACACCCAAGCATCTGCTGCACTTCGAGGGCGGCAACGCCTTGTCCGCCTTCCGCGCCCAGGCCCTGCTGCCGCGGCTGCAGGCGATCAGCCCGCGCATCACCGCCGTGCACGCCCGGCACGTCCACTGGGTGTGGAGCGACCAGCCGCTGCCGCGCGACGCCCACGACAAGCTCGCTGCGCTGCTGACCTATGGCGATGCTTATGTGGGTCCCTCCGGGCCTGCCGACGGCGCGCTCGTGCTGGTGGCGCCGCGCCTGGGCACCGTCTCGCCGTGGGCCAGCAAGGCCACCGACATCGCCCACAACTGCGGCCTCGCGATCCGCCGCGTCGAACGCGTGACGGAATACCGCCTGGTGCTCAAGACCGGCCTGGCCGGCCTGCTGGGCGCCGCCAAGCCGCTCGAGGCCGGCGAGTTGCAGCAGGCGGCCGCGCTGCTGCACGACCGCATGACCGAGAGCGTGCTGCTGCAGCGGGCTGACGCCGCCCACCTGTTCGACGAGCAGGCCGGCCGTGCGATGGAGCATGTCGACGTGCTCGGCCAGGGCCGCTCGGCACTGGAGGTCGCCAACAAGAACTTCGGCCTGGCCTTGAGCGACGACGAGATCGACTACCTGGTCGCCGCCTTCACCGGCCTGAAGCGCAACCCGACCGACGTCGAGCTGATGATGTTCGCGCAGGCCAACAGCGAGCACTGCCGGCACAAGATCTTCAACGCCCGCTTCACGATCGACGGCATCGAGCAGGAGCGCTCGATGTTCGCGATGATCCGCAACACCCACCAGCTCGCGCCGCAGCACACGGTGGTGGCCTACAGCGACAACGCGTCGGTGATGGAAGGCGGCCCCACGGAACGCTGGCTGCCGCAGGGCTACACCAACGCGCCGCTGTACGGCCCGCGCGAGGAAACGGTGCACGTGCTGATGAAGGTCGAGACGCACAACCACCCGACGGCGATCTCGCCGTTCCCGGGTGCGTCGACCGGCGCCGGCGGCGAGATCCGCGACGAGGGCGCGACCGGCCGCGGCTCCAAGCCGAAGGCGGGGCTCACTGGCTTCAGCGTCTCGAACCTGCACCTGCCCGGCACCAGCGAGCCCTGGGAGCAGTCGCCCTACGGCAAGCCCGAGCACATCGCGAGCCCGCTGCAGATCATGGTCGACGGCCCGCTTGGCGGTGCCGCGTTCAACAACGAGTTCGGCCGGCCCAACCTGGCCGGCTACTTCCGCGTCTACGAGCAGACGGTCGGCGGCCAGCGCCGCGGCTACCACAAGCCGATCATGATCGCCGGCGGCCTGGGCAGCATCTCCGACAGCCAGACGCACAAGCTGCAGTTCCCGGCCGGCACGCTGCTGATCCAGCTGGGCGGCCCCGGCATGCGCATCGGCATGGGCGGCGGCGCGGCCAGCTCGATGGCGGCCGGCGCCAACGCGGCCGAGCTCGATTTCGATTCGGTGCAGCGCGGCAACCCCGAGATCGAGCGCCGCGCGCAGGAGGTCATCAACCACTGCTGGGCGCTGGGTGAATCGAACCCGATCCTCGCGATCCACGACGTGGGTGCCGGCGGCATCTCGAACGCCTTCCCCGAGCTGGTCGACGGTGCCGGCCTGGGCGCGCGCTTCGACCTGAGCCAGGTGCCGCTGGAGGAGAGCGGCCTCGCGCCGAAGGAGATCTGGTGCAACGAGAGCCAGGAGCGCTACGTGATGGCGGTCTCGCCCGAGGCGCTGCCGATCTTCCGCGCGATGTGCGAGCGCGAGCGCTGCCCGTTCGCGGTGGTCGGCGTGACGACCGCAGCGAAGCAGCTGGTGCTGGACAACCCCGGCAGCGATGACACGCCGATCGACATGCCGATGGAAGTGCTGCTCGGCAAGCCGCCGAAGATGCACCGCGACGTGAAGCGCGTCGAGCGCACGCTGCCGGCGCTGCAGCTGACCGACGTGTCGCTCGGCAAGGTGGCCTTCGACGTGCTGCGCCACCCGACCGTGGCCAGCAAGCGTTTCCTGATCACGATCGGCGACCGCACCGTCGGTGGCCTGAACCACCGCGACCCGATGGTCGGGCCGTGGCAGGTGCCGGTGGCCGATTGCGCGGTGACGCTGGCGGATTTCCGCGGCTTCCGCGGCGAGGCGATGAGCATGGGCGAGCGCACGCCGCTGGCCGCGCTCGATGCGCCGGCCTCCGGCCGCATGGCGGTCGCCGAGGCCATCACCAACCTGCTGGCCGCGCCGATCGAGCTCGAGCGCATCAAGCTCAGCTGCAACTGGATGGCCGCCTGCGGCGAGCCGGGCGAGGATGCGGCGCTGTACGACACCGTGCGGGCCGTGGGCATGGAGCTGTGCCCGGCGCTCGGCATCAGCGTGCCGGTCGGCAAGGACAGCCTGTCGATGCGCACGCGCTGGAGCGACGAGGGCGAGGGTCACACAACCGCGAAGCAGGTCACCGCACCGGTCTCGCTGATCGTCACCGCCTTCGCGACGCTGGCCGACGTGCGCGGCACGCTGACGCCGCAGCTGCAGCCCGGCGACACGACGCTGGTGCTGATCGACCTCGGCCAGGGCCGCAACCGCATGGCCGGCTCGATGCTGGCGCAGGTACTGAACCAGTTCGGTGACGAAGTGCCCGACCTCGATGACCCGGCGCTGCTGAAATCGCTGGTCGCCGCGATCAACCAGCTGCGCAGCCAGGGCCGCCTGCTGGCCTACCACGACCGCAGCGACGGCGGCCTCTGGGCGGCGGCCTGCGAGATGGCCTTCGCCGGCCACCTGGGGCTGAGCCTGAACGTCGACATGCTGGTCACCGAAGGCGATGGCATCGCCGACAGCCGCGCCGAGCACGGCGACTCGAAGAACTGGGCCGGGCAGGTCGGGGCGCGCCGCGCCGAGCTGACGCTGAAGGCCTTGTTCAACGAGGAGCTGGGCGCCGTGATCCAGGTGCGCACCGACGCTCGCAACGAGGTGATGCAGGTGCTGCGCGAGCACGGCCTCTCGAAGCACAGCCACGTGATCGGCAAGACCAACGAGCGCGGCATCGTCGAGATCTGGCGCGACGCGAAGGCGGTGTTCAGCGCACCGCTGCGCGAGCTGCACCAGGCCTGGGACGACGTCAGCTGGCGCATCGCGAAGCTGCGCGACAACCCGGCGTGCGCCGACGCCGAGCACGAGGCCGCCGGCCGCACCGAAGACACCGGACTGCACCTGCAGCTGGGCTTCGACCCCGCGGCGCCGATTGCGCCGTACGTCAACACCGCCCGCCCGAAGGTGGCGATCCTGCGCGAGCAGGGCGTCAACAGCCACCTCGAGATGAGCTACTCGATGGCGCAGGCCGGCTTCGACACCTTCGACGTGCACATGAGCGACCTGCAGACCGGCCGCGCGCGCTTCGACCAGTTCCAGGGCTTCGTCGCCTGTGGCGGCTTCAGCTACGGCGACACGCTGGGGGCCGGCGAAGGCTGGGCGCGCTCGGTGATGTTCAACCCGGTGCTGGCCGAGCAGTTCGCGGCCTTCTTCGGGCGCAGCGACACCTTTGCGCTCGGCGTGTGCAACGGCTGCCAGATGATGGCGGCGCTGTCGCCGATCATCCCCGGCGCGCAGGACTGGCCGAAGTTCACCCGCAACCGCAGCGAGCAGTTCGAGGCCCGCCTCGCGCAGGTCGAGGTGCTCGAGAGCCCGTCGATCTTCTTCAGCGGCATGGCCGGCAGCCGGCTGCCGATCGCGGTGGCGCACGGCGAAGGCTTTGCCGATTTCTCGCAGCGCGGCGACGCCGCCACCGTGAAGCGTGCGATGCGCTTCGTCGACCACACGGGCCGGCCGACCGAGGCCTACCCGGCGAACCCGAACGGCAGCCCCGACGGCCTGACGGCCGTGACCACCGGCGACGGCCGCTTCACGGTGCTGATGCCGCACCCGGAGCGGGTGTTCCGCAACGTGCTGATGAGCTGGACCTCGGGCGACATTTCCGCCCACAGCCCGTGGATGAAGATGTTCCACAACGCGCGCCGCTGGATCGGTTGAGCGGACCAGGGAGAACAACGATGCACAGCAAGCCAGTCCGCTACCTCGTGCTGATCGACGCCGCCGGCGCATCGATCGCGCGGCTGTTCGACGAGCAGCTGCACCAGCTCAACGAGATCGATGGCGGCTCCGAAGAGGTGGCGGTGATGGTGCGCGGCCTCACGCCGGCGCACTCGGCCAACGACGCTGCGTGGGCGCAGGCGCTGCGCGGCCACAGTGCCGCCGAGCGTGCTGCGGCCCGTGTCTACACCCTCGACGTCTGAGAACGATCCCATGCCCCATTGCATCCTCGAGTGCACGAAGTCGGTCGCGGCCCAGGTGCCGGTCGAGCGGATGATGCGTGCCGTGCACGACGCCGCACTCGCCAGCGAGCTGTTCACCGTCGGCGACGTGAAGATCCGCGTGCTGGTGCACGAGCACAGCCTGGTCGGCGGCATGAACGCCGATTTCGTCCATGTGTTCGCCTACGTGCTGACCGGGCGCAGCGAGGCCGACCGCAAGAAGCTCTCGGCCGCGATCGTGCGCGGGCTCGCGGCGCTGCTGCCGCAGGTGCAGGCCGTCTCGTGCGACGTGCGCGAGATGGAGCGCGCGACCTTCAGCAACCGGCGCAACGCCGGCCTGGACGCGTGACGGGCGTGACGAGCGAGTCGCCGCCCGCCAGCCGGACACCGCTGCCGTGCGTCACGATCGTGATGCCGACCTACAACCGCGCCGCGCTGCTGCCGGGCACGATCGACGCGGTGCTGGCGCAGACCTTCGGCGATTTCGAGCTGATCGTCGTCGACGACGGCTCGGGTGACGACACCGCCGGCGTGCTCGGGCGCCGCTATGCCGACGAGCCGCGGCTGCGCTACCTGCGCAAGCCGAACGGCGGCGTGTCGTCGGCCCGCAACCTGGGCTTGGCGCACGCGCGCGGCGAGTTCATCGCCTTCCTCGATTCCGACGACCTGTGGCAGCCGTGGAAGCTGCAGCTGCAGGTGGCCGCGCTGCGGGCACTGGCGCCGCACGGCGTCGGCATGCTGTGGACCAACCTCGACGTGGTCGACGAGCACGGCAAGCTCGTCAAGCAGGCGCACCTGCGCGATGCGTACTCGGCCTACGGCCAGCTCGCGAAGCACGGGATCGCGGTGTTCGAGCACGAGGCGGGGCTCGCCGAGCTCGTGCCCGATGCGCAAGAGCCGCAGGCCGGCATCCGCGTGTACTGGGGCGACGTGCGCTCGCGCATGCTGATCGGCAACCTGTGCCAGCCGTCGACGCTGATGCTGACGCGCGAGCGCGCCGATGCGATCGGCGGCTTCGACGAGAGCATGGTGTCGGGCGAGGACCATGCCTACCACCTGAAGGCGAGCCGCGCCGGCCCGGCCGCGCTGCTGGACGCGAGCGCCGTGCTGTACCGCAAGGGCGCCGCCGACCAGCTGACCCAGCCGGCCTACCGCTGGATGATCGCGAGCAACTACCTGAAGACGCTGCTGCCCGAGGTGGAGCGCGAACGCGCGCGCCACGGGGGCCGGCTCGACCTGCCGCCGGCGCTGCTGACCGAGACGATCGCGAGCGCCTACGAATGGGTCGGCATGGAGATGTGGTACCGCGAGGACTACGCGGCCGCGCACCGGCATTTCGGCGACAGCCTGCGGCAGCGCTGGAAKCAGCCGAAGCTGTGGGCGCTGTACCTGGTGACGGCGGTGCCGCCCGGGGCGATCGACTTCCTGCGGCAAACCCTGCGCCGCCTGCGCCGGGGATGACGACCCCTCGGTCGATGAGTACATCGACCGATCCCCCGAGGGGATGCGGGCCGGCTTGGGGCGGCCCGGCGCTCGACCCGCTAGCATACGAGCCATGGGCCACCACACCATCCGCTCGCTGCTCGTCGACCTGTCGACCCCGTTCGAGCGGCGCTGGGCCGGCGGCGATGCCTTCCTGACGGCGTTCTTCAACGCGCTGTCGATGAGCTTTCCGGTGGGCGAGCAGTTCTTCATCGATGCGGTGCGGGCCGCCGCGAAGGCCTTGCCGGCCGACGTGCAGRCCGGCTTCGCCGACGAGGTGCAGGGCTTCGTCGGTCAGGAGGCGACGCACCGCCGCATCCACGGCCTGTTCAACGGCCAGCTCGAAGCGCAGGGCCACCGCAACACCTGGGGGCCGCGCGCGGCGCGGCGCATCGCGCGCTTCCAGCGCATGAGCGGCGACCCGCGCCATGCGCTGGCGGTGACGGCCGGCTACGAGCACTTCACCGCGATCATGGCGGCCTGGATGCTGCAGCACCCGCAGCGGCTCGACGGCACCGAGGCGCGGCTGCGCACGATGTGGCTGTGGCACGCGTCCGAGGAGACCGAGCACCGCAGCACCGCGTTCGACGTCTACCGGGCCGGCGGTGGCAACCACCGCTGGCGCATCCGCTGGTTCCGCGTCGTCACCTTCTTCTTCGTCACCGACGTGATGCGCCAGACGCTGCGCAACCTGTGGCACGACGGCGCGCTGCTGCAGGGCGGCACCTGGCGCAGCGCCTGGCGCCTGCTGTTCGCGAAGGGCGGGCTGGTGCGCGAGACCTTCAAGCCATGGCGGGCGTACTTCCGGCCGGATTTCCACCCGCTGCAGCAGGACGAGCCGCGCGCCGCGGCGTGGCTGCGCGAGAACGCGGGGCAGTTCCGCGAGGTGCAGTGACCAAGGCCCGGGCTCAGGCCCGGCGCCGCACGCGCCATGCCAGCAGCCCGATGCCGAGCGCCATCGTCAGCGCGGTCGCCGGTTCCGGCACCGCCGCCAGCGGCGAGCTGAACGCGAACACCTCGAAGGCGGCGAACAGCGGCAGGCTGCTGTTGTTGTGCACCGTCAGCGACAGCACGCCGAACGAGTCGGCGCTGTAGGTGAAGTCATCCGGGCTGGCGACGCGCCCCTGCGAGCCTGCGTAGTAGTCGAACGGATCCCGGTTCAGCATCCACGCCCTCAGCGAGACCTCGTGCCGATAGGCCTGCTCGTCGCGCAGGCTCAGTGTCGCGACGTTGAAATGCTCGTCGTCGACGGTCTCGGTCTGGTAGTGGGTCGTCAGCGGATTGAAGTCGCTGCGCGTCAGGGTGGCAATGCCCGAGATCGTGATCGACGCGAACGGGTCCAGCTTCAAGGCCCGGTACCAGCTGATGTCGGCATCGGCCCCGTCGGTGGGCAGGTCGGTTCGCCAGCTCACGCCCAGCTGGTCGGGGCCGGAATGCGCCTCGGTCGACAGCACCGAACCGGGCAGCGGTGCCTGCTGCAAGGCGCCGACCCCGAACGGCGGGCTGAAATCCAGGCCGTTCTGGAAGGTGTAGCCGAGGTCGTGGCGGACGTTGTCGCCGTTCGCATGCCCGCTCGACAGGCTGGCGCGGGTCCAGTTGCCCGTCCACCAGGTGCCCACGCTGCCGGGCAGGCGGGGCGCGTCCGGCGTCGGCGCCAGCGTGGTCAGCGACAGCGGGTCCAGCGTGAACGAGGCGCTGCCGTACGCCTCGGCCTGCGCCAGGCCTGCCGCGCCGAGTCCGGCGAGCCCGGCGAGCAATCCCCCGAGCAGGCGGGCCAATGCATGGATCTTCATCGTCGATCTCCCGGTGGGCCCCGGGCGATGGCTCGGGTCGGCGGAACCTCGGGCAAACGGCGTGCCCGCACGGCCTCGCAACGGGAAAAGACCTAGTCATTTCTACGTACCGCCGCCGCGGCCTACGTAACGCCGTACGTAGTACGCTTCGCGGCTGATTTCCATTGCGCAGGAGACGCTCCATGAACAAGGTGTACGCCAGTGCCGCCGACGCCCTGAAAGGCATCGTGCGCGACGGCCAGTTGCTGGCCGTCGGCGGTTTCGGGCTGTGCGGCATTCCCGAGGCCCTGATCGGCGCGCTGCGCGACAGCGGCGCGAAGAACCTGACGGTGATCTCGAACAACGCCGGTGTCGACGGCTTCGGCCTCGGCCAGCTGCTCGAGACGCGCCAGATCAGCAAGATGATCTCCAGCTACGTCGGCGAGAACAAGGAGTTCGAGCGCCAGTACCTGGCGGGCGAGCTCGAGCTCGAGTTCACGCCGCAGGGCACGCTGGCCGAGAAGCTGCGCGCCGGCGGTGCCGGCATTCCGGCCTTCTTCACGAAGACCGGCGTCGGCACGCTGGTGGCCGAGGGCAAGGAAACCCGCGAATTCGACGGCGCCGTCTACGTGATGGAGCGCGCGCTGCTGCCCGAGGTGAGCCTGGTGAAGGCGCACAAGGCCGACCGCAGCGGCAACCTGGTGTTCCGCCGCACGGCGCGCAACTTCAACCCGGCGGTCGCGATGGCCGGCAAGATCACGGTGGTCGAGGTGGAAGAGATCGTCGAGACCGGCACGCTCGACCCGGACGTGGTCCACCTGCCGGGCATCTACGTGCACCGGCTGGTGCTGAACGCGCACCCCGAGAAGCGCATCGAGAAACGCACGATCACTGAAACGGCAGGGAGCTGACCATGGCCTGGACCCACGATCAAATGGCCGCCAAGGCCGCCGCCGAGCTGCAGGACGGCTTCTACGTGAACCTCGGCATCGGGCTGCCGACGCTGGTCGCCAACCATGTGCGCAGCGACATCGAGGTGTGGCTGCAGAGCGAGAACGGCATGCTGGGCATCGGCCCGTTCCCGACCGAGGACCAGGTCGATGCCGACCTGATCAACGCCGGCAAGCAGACCGTCACCACCATCCCCGGCTCGTCGATCTTCGGCTCGCACGACAGCTTCGCGATGATCCGCGGCGGCAAGATCAACCTCAGCATCCTCGGCGCGATGCAGGTGAGCGCGAAGGGCGACCTCGCCAACTGGATGATCCCCGGCAAGATGGTCAAGGGCATGGGCGGCGCGATGGACCTGGTGGCCGGCGTGCCGCGCGTGCTGGTGCTGATGGAGCACGTCGCGCGCAAGAAGGACGGCAGCGAGGACCTGAAGATCCTGCCGGCCTGCACGCTGCCGTTGACGGGGGTCGGCGTGGTGAACCGCATCATCACCGACCTGGCGGTGCTCGACGTGACGCCGCAGGGGCTGAAGCTGGTCGAGATCGCTCCGGGTGTGTCGCGCGAGGAGCTGCAATCGAAGACCGGGGTTCCGATCTTGTAGGTTCTTGCATCGGCGCGGAAGGCGCGTGCGGGGAGGCTGTGGCTCGCCGGCCGGGTCGGTCATCGCCCCTTGGGGGCGATGACTTCCCTCCGCTGACTGGTTTCATGGCCCGTCGCCCAAACTCCCGCCACTCACTTCGTTCGTTGTGGTCAAACAGTGGGCGACAGTCAGTGCACGAAGCGTGCTGCGCACGCGGGCCATGAAACCAGCCAGCTCCGGCGCCCCGGCTTTATTGGCGCTCCACAGC
>NZ_JBFUGW010000156.1:0-15209 GCF_056402735.1 Rhizobacter sp. P3_C12 | reverse complement strand
CCGGCAGCCCGCTCGCCGGCTGCCCGAGCCTGCTGCTGACGCCGCACATCGCCGGCGTCACCGCCGAGGCCAACGAGCGCGTGTCGGCGCTGATCGCGGCCAAGGTGCTGGAGGCCCTCGCATGACGGTGATGACGCTGGACGACGCGCGCCATCGCGTCGCGGCCGCGCTGCAACGCGCCGGCGCCAACCCCGCGATGGCCGAATCGACCGCCCGCGCGCTGGTGCTGGCCGAGGCGCAGGGCCTGGCCTCGCACGGCCTGAGCCGCATCGCGCAGTACAGCGGCCACCTGCGATGCGACCGCGTCAATGGCGCCGCGCAGCCGCAGGTCGTCAAGCGCAAGGGCGCGGCGCTGGTCGTCGATGCGCAGGAGGGGCTCGCGTTCCCGGCCTGCGACCTGGCCATCGCCGAGGCCATCCGCACCGCCGGCGAGCTCGGCATCTGCATCGTCGGCATCGTCAACAGTCACCACTGCGGGGTCGTCGTCGACCACCTGCGCGCGGTCACCGCAGCCGGCATGGCGGGGCTCGGCTTCTCGAACTCGCCGTCGGCGATGCCGGCGGCTGGCGGGCGGCATCCGATCTTCGGCACCAACCCGGTGGCTGCGGCCTTTCCGCGGCGCGGTGCCGACCCGCTGCTGATCGACCTGAGCCTCAGCGAGGTCGCGCGCGGCAAGCTGATGGTCGCTGCCAAGGAGGGCCGCAGCATCCCGCTCGGCTGGGCGCTGGATGCGAACGGCGAGCCCACCACCGATCCGAAGGCCGGCATGGAGGGCTCGATGCTCGCGATCGGCGCGGCCAGCAGCCCCAAGGGCGCGATGTTGGCGCTGGTGGTCGAGCTGCTGGTGACGGCGCTGATCGGCGCGAACTTCGGTTTCGAGGCGTCGAGCTTCTTCGTCGACGAAGGCAACCGGCCGCACCTGGGCCAGACCTTCATCGTGATCGACCCGGGTGCGCTGGCCGGGCGCGAGATGTTCCTCGACCGGCTGGAGGTGCTGGTGACCGAGATGCTGCGCGACGACGGCGTGCGCCTGCCGGGCGCCCGGCGCGAGCAGCTGCGGCGCGCCGCGGAACGTGATGGATTGAACGTGTCGGAGGCGCTAGCCCAACAGCTGTCCTGAAGCTACGACTTTCCGCGCATATCGATAGGTTTGCAGCCAGTCCGCGTCGCGGGCAGCATGCCGGCCATTTGAAGGAGACGAGCGTGAAGCGACGAGCAGTACTGATCGGTGCCGCGGGCCTGTGGCCTGCGCTGGGCTTTTCACAGGTTTCACAGGCGGGCGACTATCCGAAGCCCGGCGCGACGATCCGCTACGTGGTGCCGTTCCCGCCCGGCGGCCTGACCGACGTGATGGCGCGCCTGGTCGGCCAGCAGCTCGGCGAGCGCTGGAAGGTCAGCGTGGTGATCGACAACAAGCCCGGCAGCGGCGGGCAGATCGGCGCCGACGTGGCCGCCAAGTCGCCCGGCGACGGCTACACGCTGCTCGCGATCACGCTGACGCATGCGGCCAACGTCACGCTGTTCCCGAAGGCGGCCTACAGCTTCACGAAGGACCTGCGCCCGGTCGCGCTGCTGGCCGGCTCGCCGATCCTGGTGGTGGTGCCGGCCGCCAGCCCGATCCAGACGCTGAAGGAGCTGACGGCTGCCGCGAAGGCGCGCAACCTGAACGCCGGCTCCAGCGGCAACGGCACGCCGCCGCACCTGACGCTGGCACTCTTCAACGAGCTCGCGAAGACCAACATCCAGCACGTGCCGTACAAGGGCGGCTCGCCGGCCATGACCGACCTGATCGGCGGCCAGCTCGACGTGGTGTTCTCGAACTTCCCCGAGAGCATCGCGCACGTCAAATCGGGCAAGCTGCGCGCGATCGCCATCGCGAGCGCTGCCCGCCATCCGCTGGTGCCCGAGGTGCCGACGACCGCCGAGGCCGGGCTGCCGGAGCTGCTGACCGAGAACTGGACCGGCCTGATGGCGCCGGCCTCGATGCCCGATGCGGCGGTGAAGAAGCTTGCGGCCGAGGTCGTGCGCATCATGCAGACGCCCGAACTCGAGGAGCGAGCGCGCACGCAGGGCTTTCGCATCGATGCGCGCGGGCCGGAGGCGTTTGCCGCCTTCCTGCACGACGAGGTGGCGCGCTGGGCGAAGGTGATTCAATCCGCCAACATCAAACCCGACTGATCAGGCGTGGCCGCGCTGCCCGCACACCGGGCAGCCGGCCTGGCGGCTGAGCCTGACCTCGTTCCATTCCATCCGGCGGGCATCCAGCATCTGCAGCCGCCCGGCCAGCGAGCTGCCGATGCCGGCCAGCAGCTTCAGCGCCTCGGCGGCCTGCATGCTGCCGATGATGCCGACCAGCGGCGCGAGCACGCCCATCGTCGAGCAGGCGACCTCCTCGAACGCCGCATCGGGCGGGAACAGGCAGGCGTAGCACGGCGCGGCATCGTCGCGCGTGTCGTAGACCGAGATCTGGCCGTCGAAGCCGATCGCCGCACCCGACACCAGCGGCTTGCGGTGCGCCACGCAAGCGGCGTTGACGGCATGGCGGGTCGCGAAGTTGTCGCTGCAGTCGAGCACGACGTCGGCGTCGGCGACCAGCGTGTCCAGGCGCTGCGCATCGGCGCGCTCGGTCAGCGCATGCACCCGCACGTCGGGGTTGATCGCCGCGATGGAGCGTGCCGCGGAGACGGCTTTCGGCTGGCCGACGCGCGACAGGTCGTGCGCGATCTGGCGCTGCAGGTTGGTCAGATCGACGCTGTCGTGGTCGACGATCGTCAGCGTGCCGACGCCCGAGGTCGCGAGGTACAGCGCCACCGGCGAGCCGAGCCCGCCGGCACCGATCACCAGCGCATGCGAATCGAGCAGCCGCTGCTGGCCGGCGATGTCGAGCTCGTCGAGCAGGATGTGGCGGGAGTAGCGCAGCAGCTGGTCGTCGTTCATCGGCGGCAGGATACCCAACAATGAAAAACGCCCGCGCGAGGCGGGCGTTTCGGAGGGAGGGTGTCGGATCAGTTCGTCGCCGGTGCCTCGGCACGCCGTTCGACGATCGACTTCGAGACGACCACCGGCTTGCCCTTCAGGCGGTTGATCGCCTGCGCCAGCGGGAAGTCTTCTTCGCTGCCGAACTCGGGCAGCGGCTTCAGCGGGTTCTTCTTCGCGGCTTCATCCTCGAGCTTCTTGCGCGCTTCCTCGCGCGCCTTCTCGCGGGCTTCGTCCTTCTGCTCGGCGCCCTGGCCGCTGCCGATGTGCTTTTCCAGATCGGCCTCGCGCACGCGCAGCGCCGAGAACAGGTTGCCGTCGGCGGTCTCGTCGATCATCACGTCGGGCACGATGCCCTTGGCCTGGATCGAGCGGCCGCTCGGCGTGTAGTAGCGCGCGGTCGTGATCTTCAGTGCGGTCTCGGGGGACAGCTGGCGCACGGTCTGCACCGAGCCCTTGCCGAAGGTCTGGGTGCCCATGATGGTGGCGCGCTGGTGGTCTTGCAGCGCACCGGCGACGATCTCGCTGGCCGAGGCCGAGCCTTCGTTCACCAGCACCACCAGCGGCACCTTCTTCAGCGCGTCGGGCAGCTTGCGCAGCGGGTCACCGCCGCCACGGCGCAGGTAGTCGCTCGGCGAGGCCTTGAACGACTGCTTCGATTCGGCGATCTGGCCGTTGGTGGTCACGACCACCGCATCGGCCGGCAGGAAGGCCGCCGACACCGCGACCGAGGCCTCGAGCAGGCCGCCCGGGTCGTTGCGCAGGTCGAGCACCAGGCCCTTCAGGTTGGGTTCCTGCTTGTAGATCTCTTCGAGCTTGCGGGCGAAATCGTCGACCGTGCGGTCCTGGAACTGGCTGACGCGCAGCCAGGCGTAGCCGGGCTCGACGATCTTCGAGCGCACGCTCTGCACGCGGATTTCTTCGCGGGTGATCGTGACGGGGAAGCTGCGGTTCTCGGTCTTGCGGAAGATGGTGAGCAGCACCTTGGTGCTCGGCTCGCCACGCATGCGCTTGACGGCCTGGTCCATCGTCAGGCCCTTGACCACGGTGTCGTCGATCTTGGTGATCAGGTCGCCGCTCTTCAGGCCGGCGCGGAAGGCCGGGGAGCCCTCGATCGGCGAGACGATCTTGACGAGACCGTCTTCCATGCCGATCTCGATGCCGACGCCGACGAAGCGGCCGGTCGTGCCTTCACGGAATTCCTTGAAGGTCTTCTTGTCGAAATACTGGGAGTGCGGGTCGAGGCCGGCCACCATGCCGCCGATGGCGTCGGTGATCAGCTTCTTCTCGTCGACCGGCTCGACGTAATCGCTCTTGACCATCCCGAAGACGGCGGCGAGCTGCTGGAGTTCTTCCAGCGGGAGTTGCGCGGCGGTGTTGCGGGCGGTCGCCTGCAACTGCATGGTAGTGAGCGCGCCAGCGACGGCCCCCAGCGTGATCCAGCCTGCGACCTTGAGTTTGGCACCCATCATTGACCCACTTCCTGCCTGATAAGAAGACTTCACGCGGACCCAGTATAGAGCTGTGACCGCGTTTGGAGCCGCAGAGGCGGAGGAAGTTTCACGGCTATTTCGGGGCTTTGCCCGGGATGGTGTCGAGACGTGACGCGGGGTTTTCCCGCGCCCGTGTCAGACACGCATGCCGTGCGCAGCCGCTCGGTTCACTGCTTCGAGGCGTTCCAGGTGCCGGTCGCCGACGCGCTCGGGCGCGCCCAGGTGCCCGAGCCGGTGGTGGCGCCGAGCGTGCCGCTGAAGCTGGCGTCGCTGCTGGTGCTGCCGACCGAGAGGCCGCCGGCGGCGCTGACCGTGCCGCTGACCATGAAGCTGCCGCCCACGCCGGACGAGGTGCAGGTGCCGATCACGTGCCCCGGGGCGTTGACCGACAGCGCGGTGCAGCTGCCGGTGTCGCCGCCGGCGTAGGTGACGCTCCAGGTGCCGGCCGTGGCCGCCGGGTGGTCGGGGATCGTCGGCGGGGTGATCCCCAGGCTGGCGGCCAGCGCCTCGTACGCGACCTTGTTGAGCCGGGTCTGCTTCGACGTCGCCGGCTTGTCCTGGAAGCCCTGGTAGACGTGGCCGCCGCGCTGCACGAAGACACGCGTGAAGGTCTGGGCGGAGACGGCGGCCGGCAGGCCGGTGAAGGTCATGATCGGCGTCGCGCCGTCGAGCGCCGTGGTCGACTGGTAGCTGGCGGTGCCGATGCTGCTGCAGTTGGAGAACGCACCCGACACCGTGTCGAGATCGCACAGGTGCAGGCTCACGGTGCCGTTGGCGTTGAAGCTGCCGCGCATGCGTTCCTGGAGGCAGACCTGGACCCCGCAGCCGTTGCTGCCGTGGAGGTTGCCCATCGACACGGTGTTGGCCGTCGACACCGCTGCGCTGTTCGTCACCGCCGGGTAGCTGGTGACCAGGCCCGCCAGCGTCGTCACGTTGTTGCCGGCGAAGCCGTCCGTCAGCCGGTAGCCGACCGGGGTGGCGCTCTCGACGTTGGAGATCGTGCGGATCTTCGCGCCGGCCGGCATCACGCCGGTCAGGTTCGCCGCGGTGACGCCGATGACGGTCGACAGCGTGTTGGTGGTCAGATCCTGCGTCTTTGCGACGACGCTCGAGATCGGCTGGCCGGCCACGTCGGTGTCGGTGGAGGTCGATTGCCCGATGTAGCCGTAGTTGTAGTCGTAGGCGCCGTTCGGGCCGCTGTGGTTCGGCGTGGCGCCGTCGAGCGGCGTGTGCCAGCCCGCGGCGGTGACGAACTGGACGGTGTCGTACACCACCACCGCCGGCTTGCCGGCCGACAGCGCTTCACGCACGTCGTAGTAGGTGCCGCGACCGGTCGAGTCGACGACGTTGTCGGAGTAGTAGTAGCGCAGCACGTAGGTGTCCGAATTGGCGTACGTGAAGGCGCGGGCCCAGTAGCTCGCCGGGGCGGGGGCGGGCGCAGGTGCTGGGCCAGGTGCTGGGGCAGGCGCTGGAGCGGGTGCCGGTGCCGGTGCCGGTGCCGGTGCAGGGCCCGAAGCCGGGGCCGGGGATGGCGCCGGGCTGTCGCCCCCACCGCCGCAGGCGGCGAGCGTGGACAGCGAGACGGCCAGGGCCGACGCCCACAGGGCGCGCGTGGAAGCAGTGATCATGGGTCTCCCTCGTGAATGACGTGTGATCCGGCGCGCGATCTCTGCCGCGACCGGTCGGGCCGGATTCTGGTGGGAGGTCTGCTGTCCTACAAGCCCTCACATGGAGGAGGCGGCATCTCCATGTGTGTCATCGATGACATGAATGCAGGCACCGCGATTGCCCGCCGACGGCATCGCCGCCGGCGCGCGGTGTTCCCTCCCTTTCGCCCATTCGATGCAGGAGCCATCCCGATGAGTCGATCACCCGGTCACCAGCAGCACCCCGAGCACAAGGTTCGGGAATCCCGCGCCGAAGGGCGCATGAGCGTCAACCTCAACGGACTGGTCGTCGCGGATTCGCGCAACGCCGTGAAGCTGGACGAGGACGGCCACCCACTGCGCTTCTACTTCCCGCGGGAAGACGTGAAGATGGAGTTTCTCGAACGCAGCGACACGACGACCGAGTGCCCGTTCAAGGGCCACGCCAGCTACTTCGACCTGCGCAACGGCGGCCAGACGATCAAGGACGCCGTGTGGAGCTACGAGACGCCGTACGACGAGCATGCCGGCATCAAGGAGATGCTGGCCTTCGACGAGTCGAAGTCGGCCGGCATCCACATCCGCAGCCTGCCCTGACGGGAGGCGTCACCCGCAGCTTCCGATGTGCCCGCACGCCGTGCAGAACTCGCAGCCATCCTTGTGGATGACGGCATGGTTCCCGCATTCCGGGCAGGCGGTGCCGGCCAGCGGCGCGGCGGCGGCCTCGCCCGGGTCCGGCGGCTGCAGGATGCCCATGTCCCGCAGCGGATAGCCTTCTTCGTTCAGCACGCCCAGCATCGTGTAGCGGTGGATCACGAGTCGCGCCAGGTAGGCCACCGTCGACGGCCAGGTCTGCTGGCGCTGCTGGCCGGGTGCCAGCCCCGGCACGAAGGCCATGAAGTGGCCGAGCGGTTCGGCATAGCTCAGCAGCTTGCGCAGCTTCATGCCGATCCAGGCCGGGTCGAGCACCCGCATGTCCAGCGACAGGATGCGTGCGAGGCCGTCCATCGCCCGCGGGTAGTTGCCGGACAGCCCCATCGCGCAGGGCAGCGTGACGGCGCCGCCCTGGCCCCCCAGCCCTTCCGGCAGCTGCACCTCCTTCAGCGACAGCGTGAACGCCTCGTCGCTGGCCGGGTTGTGGATGTCGACGGACCAGGCGAGCGTGCCGTTCGGGCCGGTCAGCGGCTCCTGGCGGCTGAACATCGCGTCGATCACCGGAGACGAGGTTGCCCCGTCGGTCGGCACCGACCACAGGCCCAGTTGCTCGCAGCGCCAGCGGATCACCGCGGCGGTGGCCGCCACCACGCCCGGGAAACGCCGCGGCGCGCCGTCGGGCGGGAAGGGCATGTCGAAGGCGCGCTCCTCCTGCACGGTGGCCAGCGCGTCGAGCTTCAGCCGCACCCAGGCGGGGTCCTTCGCGCGCAGGTCCATCGACAGCGTCTTCGCGAGCGCGCCCAGCCCGCGCGGCTGCTCGGCACCGTTCACCCACACCTCGAAGGGCGCGCTGCGCCCGTCCTGCGGCAGCTCGCCGATGAAGAGCGCGAACTCGCCGTGCGGGTGCCGGATCATGTAGGTCCACGCGGCGTTGCCGGCCATCAGCTCGGGCCGGCCCGGCCAGCGCAGCGAGGCCAGCACCGGCTGCGGCGGCCGCTCGATGGCCAGGCGCTGGTTGGCATGCACGGCCGGTGCCAGCTGCAGCGGCAAGGCGGCGGGCTCCACGCTCAGCACCGAGCCCAGCACCGCGTTCGGCCGGTAGGTCGCCAGCCCCTTCAGCCCCGAGGTCCAGGCGCGCAGGTACAGGTCCTGGAAATCCGCATACGGGTAGTCGGCCGGCACGTTCACGGTCTTCGAGATCGCGGTGTCGACGAAGGGCGAGACCGCGGCCACCATCTCCTCATGCGCCTGCGCGCTCATCTCGAGCGCGGTGACGAAGGCGTCGGTGAGCGGCGCCTGCGTACCTCGCAAATGGCGATAGAGGCGCCAGGCGTGGTCTTCCACCGGGTACTGCTTCATGCTGCCGTCGGCCATGCGCTTGCGGCGCTGGTAGCTCCACGAGAACGCCGGCTCGATGCCGTTGCTCGCGTTGTCGGCGAAGGCCAGGCTGATGGTGCCGGTCGGCGCGATCGACAGCAGGTGCGAGTTGCGCAGCCCCTGCTTGCGGATGCGCTCCTTCAGCGGCCCGGGCAGGCGCGATGCGAAGGTGCCGCGGCTCAGGTAGAGGTCGGCATTGAAGAGCGGGAACGCGCCACGCTCGGCCGCGAGATCGCACGAAGCGGCATACGCGGTGTCGCGCAGCAGCGCGGCGATGCGGCGCGCCTCGTCGCGCGCGGCGGCGCTGTCGTAGCGCAGGTTCAGCATCACCAGCGCATCGCCCAGGCCGGTGAAGCCGAGGCCGATGCGGCGCTTGCTGCGCGCTTCGCGGGCCTGCGCGTCGAGCGGCCAGAAGCTGATGTCGAGCACGTTGTCGAGCATGCGCACCGCCAGCGTCACGAGCCGCGCGAAGCCGGCGTCGTCGAAGCGCGCGCCCGCGTCGAACGGTGCGCGCACGAAGCGCGTCAGGTCGATCGAGCCGAGGCAGCAGCAGCCGTAGGCCGGCAACGGCTGCTCGCCGCACGGGTTGGTGGCGGTGATGGTCTCGCAGTACGACAGGTTGTTGTCGAGGTTGATGCGGTCGAGGAACAGCACGCCCGGCTCGGCGTGGTCGTAGGTGGAGCGCATGATCTGCTCCCACAGCGCACGCGCCGGCAGGCTGCGGTAGACCCACAGCCCGTCGTCGCGCTGGTGCGCGCCGGCGGCCACCTGGTGCGGGCCGGCCGCGGCGCGGTGCACCAGATCCACCGCGGCGCCGCGCTGCACCGCTTCCATGAAGGCATCGGTGAGGCCGACCGAGATGTTGAAGTTGCTGAGGTCGCCCTTGTCCTTCGCGTGGATGAACTCCTCGATGTCCGGGTGGTCGCAGCGCAGCACGCCCATCTGCGCGCCGCGCCGCGCGCCGGCCGACTCCACCGTCTCGCAGGAGCGGTCGAACACCCGCATGTACGACACCGGCCCCGACGCGTTGGCCTGCGTGCTCGCGACCCAGGCGCCGCGCGGGCGGATGCGCGAGAAGTCGTAGCCGACGCCGCCGCCGCGGCGCATCGTCTCGGCGGCCTCGGTGAGCGCGGTGTAGATGCCGGGGTGGCCGTCTTCTTCCTGCGCGATCGCGTCGCCCACCGGCTGCACGAAGCAGTTGATCAGCGTGGCGGTGAGCTCGGTGCCGGCCGCCGAGTTGATGCGGCCGGCCGGGATGAAGCCGGCCTGCAGCGCCTCGAGGAAGCGCGCTTCCCATTGCGGACGCGATTCGGCGGGCTCCACCTGCGCGAGCGCGCGGGCCACGCGGCGCCGCACGTCGTCGGGCGTGCGCTCGTCGCCCTTCGCGTATTTCTCGAGCAGCACTTCGGTGCTGATGTCCTGGGGGAGGAGGGCGGTCGCCTTCGGGTCGGCCGCGGTCAGGTGATCGGTGCTCATCGGATCCTTCAAGTCGATGTCGCCGACATCCTGAACCCGGCACGAGCGCGCGTAAAGCGCCCCGGCGTCATCCATGACGGCAGCATTGTTGAGCCGGCGCGCAGGGCACGGTGGCGAAGGTTGCAGCGGCGGCCAGCGCCCACGTGGCGCGGGCGAGCATCGAGCGAGGTCATGGTCTCTTTCCTGTGGTGGTGAGCGGAGGAACATCCCCCGGCAGACCATTGCAGCGCGGCAGGAGCGGTGAAACCTTGCCGCCGCGCAAGCCCGGACTGCGGCCAGGTGGTCACCGGGCGGGGGCTGACGCGGGTCAAGCGCGGCGTTGTGTGGACCTGACGCTGTGGCGTTCAATGCCAGAATTCGCGCCACACCAAAAGTACACACGCGAGGCAGGCGAATGGCGGCGCAGCGGGAACTCGTTTCGATCACGCGAACCGGGATCGATGCTCAAGCGATCCAGGGATTCGCGCTGGCCGCGTCAGATCAATTGGTCGTGCGGCAGTACGTCCACGACTTCCGCCTGGATGGGTTGATGGTGCTCAGCACATCGGACATCACCGAGATTCGCAGCTCTGCAACGGACAACTTCCAGACCAGGTTGCTCGAGTTGGAGGGCTTGCTGGAGCGGGTTCCATTCGACACGGCATTCGATCTGCGGGACTGGCGCTCGATCATCAAGCAGCTTGCGCGGGCCCATCCGTTGCTCATTGTCGAGTGCGAGCGTGGAGACGACCCGCACTTCATCATCGGACGCCTGGTGAAGACGACTTCTGCCGCGGCATATGTGCGCTACTTCACCGGCGTCGGCCGATGGCTGGAGAAGCTCGACCGAGTCAACTTCTGCGACATCACCTGCTGCCGGGTCGACTCGAACTATTCGAACGTCTACCAGCGGCACCTCAGCGCCACGCTGCCCACAGCAGCGACAGGCCCGAACCCAGCATCAGCGCATCCAGCAGCAACGAGAACGCGCGAGGGCTGATCCGCACCACGAACGCCTTCCCGACATAGGTTCCGGCCATCAGCGAGCTGCCGACGATGGCGCCTTGCAGCAGCGTGTCGGTCGACAGCGCACCCAGCTGCCGGAAGGTCGCGACCTTGCTGAGGTAGAGCGCCAATGCGCTCGCCGCTTCGGTGGAGATGAAGGCGCCGCCCGTCAGGCCGTAGGCGGTGAACACCGGGACGCTGAGCGGCCCGGTCGACAGCACGAGGCCGGTGAGGAAGCCGATCACCGCGCCCGCTGCCGAGACCTCGCGCAGGCGCAGGCGCCGCCCCGTGCCGGCACGCCAGCGCCTGAGCACCAGCATCGCGAGGAAGAACAGCCCGAGCATCGCATCGATGACGGCCGGCCGCAGCGACAGCATCGTGCGCGCGCCGAGCGCCGCGGTGAGCGCACCCGGCAACGCATACGCCGCCGCGGCCTTCCAGTCGACCTCTCGCCACCAGGCGGCGACGCGTGCGATGTTGGCCAGCACCGCGGCGACCGCCATGATGGGCACCGCCTGCTTCGGGCCATAGGCGTAGACGAGGACCGGCAACAGCATCAGCGACGAGCCGGTGCCGATGACGCCGCTGACGCAGCCTGCGATGAGCCCGACCGACAAGACGAAGAAATAGGAAGTCATTCAGGAAGTCATTCGCGCAGATGGCCTGTGAAGTCGTCGACACTCGCGGACGTGCGGAAATCTAACCCGACCCGCTGCGACACCGCCGAAGCCTTGTGCCCATGGTTGGCCGGAAGACACCAGAAAGACCGCACATGCCACTGCGCGCCGTGATCTTCGATCTTGACGACACGCTCCACGACAAGTCCGCCACGCTGCGAGCCGTGGCGAGGCGACTCCATGCAGATCACGGGCTTTCGGCACAGGGCGTGAAGCTCGATGACTGGGTCAGCGAGTTTGTGGCACTCAACCATCTTCGGATCGAGAAGCCCGACGTGTTCGAGAGGCTCACGGCCTCGTTCGCGCTCCCTGGCGCATTGGGCAGGTCTTTGCTGGAAGACTGCGACGCCAACCTTGGAAGCCAGGCCCAGCCCTTCCCTGGAGCGATCGATTGCCTGGCGGCCTGCAAGGCTGCCGGATTGAAAGTCGGCGTGGTGACGAACGGCCGCGACGGATTCCAGCGCAGCAAGATCGCGGGGCTGGGGGCCCTTCCTTACCTCGATGCGATATATCGAGCCTGCGATTGCGCTGGGCATGACAGCCGTCTGGAAGTCTTCCGAGCGTGCGAGCGACGTTGCGCTGAGCACGCGTGACTTTCAGGAAATCCAGGCCTATCTCGTGAATGCGGCCCGCGAGGTCACTTGATGCGGCTTCGGTGTCGCTTCACGATGTTCCCGCCCCGCCGACAGGTGCGTGCCGCGCCATCAACTCGGCCACCCAGTCGATGAACACCCGCAGCTTGGCGCTGACGTACCGGTTCGGCGGAAACGCCACGTAGATCGGCATCGCATCGAAGCGCCAGTCCGGGAACAGCGGCACCAGCTCGCCGCTCGCCCGGTGGGCCTGCGACATGTAATCCGGCAGCCAGAGCACTCCCAGGCCCGCCAGGCCGGCCGCCAGGCAGGCGTTGCCATCGTCCATCGCGACCACGTACCGCCCCGTCACCTCGATGCGTTCGCCGTCGCGCTGCATCGCGTACGGCACGATCTTGCCGGTGCGCGCGCTCTTGTAGCCCACGATGCGGTGATGCGTGCCCTCGAGATCCCGCGGATGCGCCGGTGTGCCCGCGCGCGCCAGGTAGCTCGGCGCCGCACAGACCCGGGCCTGCAGATCGCCCACGCGGCGTGCCATCAGCGACAGGTCGGTGAGTTCGCCGCCGCGCACGACGCAATCCACCTTCTCGCCGATCAGGTCCACCATGCGGTCGCTCACGCCCATGTCGAGCTGGATGTCGGGGTAGCGCGCGTGGAAGGCCGGCAGTGCCGGCACCAGGATGATGCGGGCCAGCGGGGTCGGCACGTCGACCCGCAGCCGGCCCCGCGGCGTCGCCGAGGCGCTCGACAGGCTGCTCTCGGCATCGTCCATGTCGGCCAGCAGGCGCAGCACGTGCTCGTAGTAGGCCGCGCCGTCGGCCGTCACGTTGACCTTGCGCGTGGTGCGGTTCAGCAGCTTCACGCGCAGCCGGGCCTCCAGCTGCTGCACCAGCTGCGTCACGCTGGTCTTGCTCAGCTGCAGCGTCTCGGCCGCCTTCGTGAAGCTGCCGGTCTCCACCACGCGGGCGAATGCCTGCATCGCATCAAAACGGTCCATCGCTGATCCCCGCTCTTCGACGATTGTTTGGATTTTCCAAACGATGATTGTCTGCCAGGCCCGTAGATCCCGGCGGCGGGGATGCCTAGAGTCTCTCCATCGTGATCAATTCAAGGATGCAAGCGATGGGCAAGCGTGATGTGGTTTTTCCGGCCGGGCGCCAGGCGCTCTATGAAACGAACCGGTATTCGCCGGCGATCCGGTCCAACGGCTTCCTGTTCGTGTCGGGGCAGGTCGGCAGCAGGCCGGACGGCTCTCCCGAGCCGGACCTGCAGGCCCAGGTGCGGCTCGCGTTCGACAACCTGAATGCCATCCTGGCGGCTGCCGGCTGCACCTTCGACGACGTGGTCGACGTGACCGTCTTCATCGTCGATCCGGAATCGACGTTCGAGACGATCTGGAAGATCGTGCCGGAGTACTGGGGCAACGCACCTCACCCGACGCTCACCGGCATCGGCGTGACCTGGCTCTACGGGTTCCAGTTCGAGATCAAGGTGATCGCGAAGCTGCCCGAGACCGGCGCCAGCTGAGCAAAGCGGGCGGGCCCGCTCAGACCCCGACGATCAAGACCTCGCTCTCGGCGGCCACGCGCGTCGCATGGCGTGCTTCGCTGCGGCTCTGGGCGGAGCCGGCCGTGCGTTGCGCGTCGGGCTTCTTCTGCGGCACGGCCGTCCGCTGCGCGGGCCCCGCCTGCGGGCGCTCCGACGTGTCGCGTCGCGGGGTCGTGTTCGAAGAGCGTGTGTTCATCTTGGACTCCTTCTGTTGGCGTGCTGCGAATGGTCGTCCTTGCTTGAATTCCGGTAAAGCGATCTTTATTGGCCGATAAGAGCAACAATGTTGCATTCAAATCTGCCGCTGGAGACGCCGTGGACGTGACCCTCGCCCGCACCTTCCTCGACATCGTCGAGACCGGCAGCTTCGTTCGCGCCGCCGAGCGGCTGCACGTCACGCAGACGGCGGTCAGTGCCCGCGTGAAGGCGCTGGAGGAAGCGGTCGGCGCCACGCTGTTCGTGCGCAGCAAGGCCGGCGCGTCGCTCACGCCGGCCGGCGAGCGCTTCGTGCGCCACGCCTCGATGATGGTGCAGGTGTGGGAGCGGGCGCGCCACCAGGTGGCCGTGCCGCCCGGCCATGAATCGGTGCTGACCATCGGTTGCGAGATGAGCCTGTGGGATCCGCTGCTGCTCGACTGGCTGCTGTGGATGCGCAACGTCGCGCCGCAACTCGCCTTGCGCACCGAGGTGGGCGTCGCGCCCGAGCTGATGGACCGCGTGGCGTCCGGCATGCTCGACATCGCGGTCGTCTACGCACCGCAGCGCCGCCCGGGCCTGCGCATCGAGCTGCTGATCGAGGAGAAGCTGGTGCTCGTCACCACGCACAAGCCCACCCACAAGCGGGTTCGCAAGCTCGACCCCGCCGACTACGTCTACGTCGACTGGGGCCCGGAGTTCGCGCAGCAGCACAGCCTCGCGTTTCCGCACCTGGGCCATGCGGCGGTGACCGCCGGCCTCGGCCCGCTCGGGCGCGAGTTCGTGCTGGCCAACGGCGGCTCCGGCTACTTCCGGCTGGCGGTCGTGCGCAAGCACCTCGACAGCGGCCGGCTGTACCGCGTGAAGGGCGCGCCCGAGTTCCTGTACCCGGCCTATGCGGTGTTCGCCGAAGAGTCCGATGCCGCCGTCGTGCAGCCGGCGCTCGACGGGCTGCGCCATGCCGCCGGCGGCACGACGGCCGACCACGAATGACCCTGCGCTACGCCGCCACGGCGCTTTCCAGCTCGCGCTCGGCACGCAGGCTCGCCAGGTCGCGCCCGATCGTCGCGACGGCCAGCACCCGGCCGCCGAGCCGGTAGCGCACGCTGCAGTCGCGCGCCGCGATCGAGCCGTCGATCTCGATCGCATCCCAGCGCTCGGCATGCCCCACGTACTGGATCGTCACGTCGTAGTGCTGGCTCCAGAAGAACGGGCTGATGTCGAAGGCGCGGCGCCGGCCGAGCATGTTCAGCGCGGCGACCTGGCCCTGGCGCTCGGCGAGCGCCCAGTGCTCGACGCGGATGCGCTCGCCCGAATGCGGATCCGGCCAGCGCGCGATGTCGCCGGCCGCGAAGATGCCCGGCGCGCTGGTCTGCAGCCACGCGTCGACGCTGACGCCCCGGTCGACGGCCAGCCCCGCCTGTTCGGCCAGCGCGAGTGCGGGCCGCACGCCCACGCCGGCGACGATCAGGTCGGCCTCGACCAGCGTGCCGTCGGCCAGCCGGACCTGTGAGCCATCGACCCGCGCCACCGTGGCGCCGAGGTGGAAGACCACGCCGTGCGAGGCATGCAGGTCGCGCACGAACGCAC
>NZ_JBFUGW010000155.1:0-15244 GCF_056402735.1 Rhizobacter sp. P3_C12 | reverse complement strand
GGCTTGCTACCGGGCCCGTTCAGCTTGCCGCTCTGGTCCGCCTTGAGCCAGTTGTGCAGCGTCTGATCAGCCACGCCCAGCACCTTCGACACCACCGCCAGGCTCTGCCCACCCTTGACCATCCGCACCGCCTCAAGCTTGAATTCCAGCGTGTAGCGCGCTCTCTTTGCCTTCGTCACTTTCGTTCTCCTTGCCTGGATTGAACCACTCAGCAAGGGATACGGATTCCGCGGGCAAGGTCAGTTCGCTTGCTGAGCTGATAGGCAATGGCCGACCCATAGCGGTCGGCGGGGTATTTCGGCTCGCGGACCCAAGCAGACCTAAACGTAGATGCAAGGCCGCGAAACTCTCATGCTCAGGGCACGCGCGCGGCAGCGCGGTGGACGGCGGCCAGATCGGGCGCACCGCCCGGCGGGAACTGCTCGGCGCACTGCGCGAAGCGCTCGCCGGCGGCCGGCATGGCGACGGCAACGGGAGCGCCGCCAACCAGCTAGCCCAGCCGCTCCTTGATGGCGCCCAGGCATCCTGCGCGGCCTGGGCCGCCTCGACGGCCTGGGCTGCCGCCTCCCACCCGGGTGCTCGGCGGGCGCCGAGCGCTGGGCAAGCGCCGCCGCAGGAGGCAAGCGTGGCGACAAAGTGCCAAAGCGCAGGGGCGCGGAATCATCCACCACCCCGGGGACTCCCCCATTGCGACGCACCGCGCCGGCCGGGGAACGTCGGCCAATCCACGGCTGCTTCCCCAATTTGAAGGACGCCGC
Organism: Rhizobacter sp. P3_C12; assembly: GCF_056402735.1. Lineage (NCBI taxonomy): Bacteria > Pseudomonadati > Pseudomonadota > Betaproteobacteria > Burkholderiales > Sphaerotilaceae > Rhizobacter > Rhizobacter sp. P3_C12. The sequence goes on along the minus strand of NZ_JBFUGW010000155.1, from coordinate 14,486 downwards.
CGCGGGCTCCGCAGCGCTACGCTCGCGCGTCCAAGCAACGCGGCCTGCCGCCCGATGTGCGCGGCACCGGCGCCTTCGCCGCAGGCCCGCCCCGGTAAGCGCTTTTGCGGGGAAGGAGGCGTTCTCATGGTTGCTGAAACATCGAAGAGCGAGCCCGGCGCTGCGCCCGGGGGGCGCCGTACTCTCTGGCTGCTGCTGGTCGGATTTGCCGTCCTGGCCATCGGCCTTTACCTTTGGCTTCGACCGCGGCATCTGGAGATGCTCGAGCCGCCTGCGCGATCAGCGGGGGCCGCCATGCACATCGCACCAAGCAAGTCCGTAGTGGTGGCCGATCTGTCGGTGTCCTACGCGTTGCTTCAGCAGGCGCTGAACGCCAAGCTCCAGGAGATCGCCGGCACGGTGCGAGACCGCAAAGATCTCAAGTGCATCCGCTCGGACGTCCCGCGGTTTCGCGAGTGCATCACCGCGCTCTACAACGTCTCCTATGCGCCGGCCGGCACAGCGACCGTTGCCCGCGACGGCAGCCTTGTCCGGGTCACCGTTCCGATGAAGTTCAACGGCGGGGCCGGCTTCAATGGCGAGATCGCCAGACTCATCAGCGCCCGCGACAAGTCGTTCGACGGCGCTTTCGAGATTTCGGTCTCTGCCTCTCTGGACTTCGCCGACAACTTCTGCCCGCTCATCGTGCCGGGCCAGGTCGCCTTCAAGTGGTTGTCGCCTGCCCGGGTGGAGGTTGTCGGCGACTCCAGCTTTAGGATCGCTGGGGTTAGGTTCGGCGTCGGCCCCTACCACCTGGACGTTTCCGGCTTCCTGACCCCAGCCATCAAGGAGGCCCTGGAGAAAGCGCTGGCCAACTCGCGCACTGCCATTCCTTGCCAGCCGGTGCTTGCGGAACTGCAGAAGCTTTGGCGCACCCACGCCATCGCGCTGCCTGTGGACGATATGCTCGGCAGCAAGATGCACCTGAACGTCGAGCCCTTAGGCATGGGCACTACCGGCCTCTTGGCCGAACAAGAGCAGTTGCGGGCCATCGTCAGCTTGTCTACCAACGTCGCGGTAGCGCCCGAGCCGATCGCCGCCAAGGCGCTCCCGCTGCCCAAGCACGAGCGGCTTGCTCCGCAACCGGGCGTCCTTAACATCACCCTGCCTTTGACGGTCCCGTACCCTTCCTTTGTCGCCCTGCTGGCGCCGCTGAAGGGGCAAGCGCAGCAGGCGCAGACACCGGCCGGCCCTGTCACCGTCGTGCCTGCTGATTTCGAGATCTATCCGGCAGGCGACCGCTTGGCCATCGGCGTGCAGTTCAAGGCAGACCTGCCGAGCTCATCGGCCGATGTGCAAGGCAAGCTATGGCTGGTGGCGAAGCCCACCGTGGAGGGCAACGGCTCCCAGGTTTCGCTGACCGACGTCCAGGTCTTTCGCAGCCTCGACAACGCTGCCTGGAACGCGTTGACGGCAGCTTTCCGAAACGTCATCAACCGCCAGATCGAGCAGCATGCGAAGCTCGACCTGGCGGCGCAGGATGCAAAGCTCGTCGCCGAACTCCAGAAGGCTCTTGGCGACCCCGCCAAGACCGGTGGCGTGCGCCTCCAGGTCAAGGAGCCCAAGGTCCGCCTCGGAGCCGTTCACCTCGGCGAGCAAGCCTTGCTCGTCGAGGTGAAGACGAGTGCGCAATGGTCGGCCGAGTTGCAGCAGTTGAGCCCGGCCCCAGGCCGCTGACGATGAACCGGTTGGCTCGGATCGTGGCGCTGGCCTGCTGCGCCGCGCTTACCGCCTGCGACGCCCCGCCGATCGAGGACTGCGGCCCCAACGCCTCGCCCACCGGCAAGACGGAGAAGCACCCGCATCCTCGCAAGCCGCTCAGCTGCGGCCCAGGCGTGCAGCTGGCGAACTTCTGCGTCTACGACGGTAACGGTCGTTTGAAGGCCGTGGAGCAGGAGGTCTCCGGCGTGTGCTTGAWGTTCGGCACGCCGTAGGACGCCTTCATATGGTGCTCGTCGGCCGCGCCCAACGTCAGGTGCGCCGGCAATAGAAGAAGCCCCGCCTGTGCGAACGAAGGGCGGGGCTTCGTTATGGACTGCAAGCAGTCGTTTAGATCGGCGCCGGCGCCGCCAGCACCATGCGCAACTGGGCCCGGATGCTGCCCTACATCTTCTCCACGCGCTCGGCAGCGAAGTGAGGCTCGACGAAAGAGTTGAGCTTCTTGCGCAGCCCCGGGCACATGTCCACGTGCCAGGTCGGGCCAGCGGCCGCGGGCCCTTGTTCACCCCCTGGTAGTCCGCATAACCTAAGGCCGCTCGCTCATCGCCGTGCAGCAGCGCACCGGCCATGTTCAGGTCGTTGACGTTTGCTGGGGTGCAGGCGACCGTGTGGACCAGGCCCGAGGAGGCGTCCACGCCGATGTGCGCCTTAATGCAGGAGTGACGGCTTCTCGGCTGGTTCAGGACCACTTAGGGAAACGACAGCTTCTGGCCGATTGTTGCCGCTCGGCAGCAGCGCTTCGTAGTCGACAGCCGACTCCGCGCGTTCGCGATCCGGGTGATGGGGCGAGCACGAGCACGATGAGAGAAGGGCGCGGCGCGGCGTATTTCAACCCTGGGAGTGCGTTCGCACAGCTACGCATCGGCTACGTTCAAGCCCGCCCGCAAATGCCGTGCATCGGCAGAAATCAGAAGGCGCTCTTGATCACGCCGCCGTCCACACGAAGCGCTGCACCCGTAGTTGCTGACGCGAGAGGACTTGCCACGTAGGCGACGAGCGACGCGACCTCCTGGGGCGTTTCGAAGCGCTTGATGAGGGAGGTCGGCCRCACCTTGTCGAAGAACTCTGCTTCGACTTCGTCGAAGCTCTTGCCGCTGGCGCGCGCCAGATCCTGCACGAAGTCGCCAACCCCGCGTGACTTCGTCGGCCCGGGCAAGACGCTGTTGACCGTGATGCCCGTGCCGGATACCGACTCCGCCAACCCGCGGGAAACGGCGATCTGTGCAGTCTTGGTCATGCCGTAATGGATCATCTCGGCCGGAATCTGCACCGCGCTTTCACTGGAAATGAAAATGATGCGCCCCCAGTTGGCGAGCTTCATGCCTGGCAGCACGAGGCGTGCGAGCCGAATGCCACTCAAGACGTTGACGTCGAAGAACCGCATCCAGTCTTCATCGGGAATGTCCTCGAAGGCCTTGGGCTCGAAGATGCCGAGGTTGTTGACCAGGATCTCGATGCCAGGATGGCGGCGAACGACTTCGCTGGCCGCCTCGGCGCCGCTCAGATCTCCCGCAAAGCCTTCGACCGATCCGCCTGTCTCCGAGCGCAGGCGAGCGACGGTCTCATCAACGCTGGATTGTGTTCGCCCATTGACGACGACGCGCGCGCCTTCCTGGGCCAGCGTGCGCGCGATGGCGTAGCCAATGCCTGCGGTGCTGCCGCTGACCAGGGCCAGCTTGCCGTTGAGTTTCAGATCCATGTTGTTTCTCCTTGATGGGCGAGCTTGAGTGGTGGATACCGGCCGGGGGACCGGTGGTGGAAGAAGAGGATGCTCACCTCAGCTGGCGCTCGTCGGCGTGAAAGCAAGGCTCGTCCCCTCGCAGGTGGCGGTGAGCTGGATGGACGTCTCGAAGGCTGCACAGCGCCTGTTGCCAGCGGGGTCCTCCAGATCGGGGTGCGTGACCAGCCGATGCGTTCCCGCCGCCCACGGGCGCGACGGCGTGAAGCGCCAGGCGGCGTCGCCTTCGGCGAGGGATGTCGTGCCGTCCACACGACGCCCATGCCCGTCCAGTACCGCGATCAGCGCCTCGCCGACCGAGCTGATGGGCATTTGCATATCGACCACCAATGTGTCACGGCTGCTGCGACGCGGCAGCGCGAGCTTCCAGCCTTCGGGCCGCAGAGGACGCGAAGCGGCGGCAGTCACCTGCCAGGTTTTGACCACGGGTGGTTGGGCGGCATCAGTACCCACCAAGCGCAGGCTGACCGTCGAACCCTCTTGCAATGCCCGCCCGGCGTCCAGGTTCGGCCCCACCCCGCTTTTCACACGGCCGGGGTCCATCAACACGGTGATGCGTCGACCATCCGCGCTCGGCAAGGTCAGGTCGAGCAGCGCGTGCCGGACTTCCCGGCCGTTGGCGTCGAGCAGCTTCAAGCGCGCGATGTCGAAGGGCAGGCGCTGAGGTTGCTCAAAGCGCAGCTCGATCCTCAGCAGGTTCTCAGGAACCGTCGGGCCCGCCGGATGAATCTCGACCGAAGCAGCCCCGGCCACGGACACGCCCACCAGGGCCACCATCGAGACAAGATGGCGCGCCAACATCATGGCTTGGGCGGCGGCGGCGCCAGGTCGGCATAGCCCTCGTCGGTGCGCAGCATGCGGTGCACGTCGCGCCAGTTGTCGTTCGCCGGGTAGTTGAAGTCCGCGAAGTCGTACTCGTTGACGAAGTCGCTCAGGCGCAGGAACAGGCCTTTGCGCATCGACACCAGCTCCATCGCGCCGCTGGCCTCGTCGCGGCGAAGTGCTGCGAAGAAGCTGGCATCCTGGTTGTCGATGTGCGCCACGCGCATCGGCACGTAGGTGGCCTTGAGCCCCAGGGTCGGTTCGGCAGGCCACTTGATCGGCGTGGACAAGCCGGGCTTCGTCGACGCTTCGGCGATGTCCGCGACCGACATCAGGTCGGCGGACTTGTGCGAGTGCGTCAGCAGCACCATCGGCCCTTGGCCGGCGTCGAACATCACCATGCCGGCCGGTGCGCTGCCCCAGCCGAACTCCGCGACCGTCTTGGCGGCGATGTGGGCGCCGTCCTTCAGGTCCTTCAACGGGATCGTCACCAGCGGGGAACAGGTGAACGCTGCGATCAGCGTCGGCTCGCCATTGAGGCTGGTGATCACCATCTTGCGTATGGGTGCGCGGGTTTCCAACTGATTGTGTACCGGGTGGTACATCTCCACGCTGCTGACGGCGGCGTTGCCCCTGAACGGGAAGTCGAAGATCCGCAGCGTCGACGCGAAGCTCGCATTGGACAGCCCGGCGACGTAAAGCTTGCCCTCGTGGAACTTCATGTCGGTCACGGTGAAGCTCGCCGCTGGCGTGTCGCGCCACAGGCGCTTGTCGGCGGCGGGCAGGTTGCCGATGGCAACCGATTCGCGCCTGCGTTGGTCCAGGTTGACGATGCGCACCTTGCCGGCGGCGTCCACTGACACCAGCACGGGTGCCGGCATTGCGCTCGCAGTCTTGCCGTCCACCGACAGCGAGATGTAGGCGACTTCGCTGCCGGGCCGCACCGCCATGTCCTCGAAGCGCAGGCTCTCAGGACGGGTGTGAAGCGTGCGCGCGATGGCGCCGGACACGTCCTTCACGTTGAATGGCACCGGAGCGCCGGGTGCGACGGGCGGCAACGTGATGGCGTGCAACTGGCCGCCACGCCAGTCCGCAACGACCACCGTGTTCGCATCGACGAACGCAATCTTGCCGGCGGACAGCACCGGTGCGCCGATGGCGTGGGACGCGTGCAGGGCCAGCGTCAGTACCGCCAGGCGCAGCGCCTGGACGGCCCGGGCTTTCCTGGTCGACGCGCCGGGCTGCGGAGATTGGGGCTGTGGATTCATGAAGGGTGCTCCTCAAAGGGTGGAGGCACTTTCCGGCAGATCCGACGGTGCGCCCAGTCTCGACCGGGCGAGGCGCACCTCTCTCCTTCGGGTCATGCCCGGTGGGGACTACAGCCGACCGCCGGAAGCTGCGCCAGGAAGGCTCCCGGACCGGACGCCGCCCTGTTCTGCGGCGCGCTCGCGCCATACGCTGAAGCCCGCCACGGCCAAGCCACCCAGCGTCAGCACGGCTGCCACCCACGGGAGGCTGGCCAGGCCGGGGCCGTGTTCGATCACCACGCCGCCCAACCAGGCGCCCAGCGCGTTGCCGAGGTTGAAGGCCGCGATGTTCAGGCTGGAGGCCATGCTCTGTCCGGCGCCCTGCGCCTGGTTCAGCACGCGAAGCTGCAGCGGGGCGACCGTGGCGAACGCGCCTGCGCCCAGCAGCCCGACGAACAGGACGGCGGCCACGCGGTTGCCCATGGCGAAGCCCATCAGCACCAGCACGATGGCCAAGGCCGCCAGCGAGCCCAGCAGCATGCGCACCGGCGCGCGGTCGGTCAGGCGGCCGCCGACGACGTTGCCCAGGATCATCCCGACGCCGAACATCAGCAGGATCACCGACACGCCGGCCTCGGCAAATCCCGTGACCTGGGTCAGCAGCGGCTGGATGTACGTGAAGACGGCGAACACGCCGGCGAAGCCGAAGACCGTGGCGGCGAGGCCCAGCAGCACGTGCACCCGTCCCAGCACCTTCAGCTCCTCCTTCAACGAGACGCCGCTGCCACACCCGGCTTCGCGCGCCGAAACGAACAGCGCGATGACCGTCATCGCGACGAGGCCGATCACGCACACCGCCCAGAACGTCGATCGCCATCCGAAATGCAGGCCCAGCCAGGAACCCACGGGCACGCCCAGCAACGTCGCGACCGTCAACCCGGTGAACATCGTGGACAACGCCGCGGCCTTGCGGTCCGGCGACACCACGCTCGTGGCGACCACGGCGCCCACGCCAAAGAATGTGCCGTGCGCCAGCGACGTGACGACCCGCGCGACCATCAGGACCGCGTAGTTGGGCGCCAACGCGCAGGCCAGATTGCCCAGCGTGAAGATGACCATCAGCGCCAGCAGCGCCGTCTTGCGCGGCACTTTGCTCAGCGATGCCGTCAGCAGCGGTGCGCCAACGAAAACGCCCAGGGCGTAGCCGGAAATCAGCAGGCCGGCGGTGGGCACGGTGACCTGCAGGTCTGCGGCGAGCTGCAGCAGCAAGCCCATGATGACGAATTCGGTGGTGCCGATCCCGAACGCGCCAATCGTCAGCGCGTAGATGGCCATCGAGGAACGCTTGCCATCCCGGGCGGGAATGCTCGCGTTCGGCGTCTGTGTGTTGTTCATGCGGCCTTCTCGAAAAGAGTGGCTGGGACGCATGGACGCGTCCCGGGGTTGACGAGGCCATCAGCGAGCGGTGTCGCCGTTGATCGAACGCGCGGCGGCGTCGATCAGCGCGGCGACTTCGCGCGGGTGGGACACCATCAGCGCGTGCGAACCGCCTTTCACCACGACGGTCTTCCTGGCCTGTGCCCGTTCGGCCATGAAGCCCATCGCCTGCGGCGGGATGTTCAGGTCGCCCGTGCCGTAGATGGACCAGCTTGGGACGGCCTTCCAGGCCGGGGCGGGAGCAGCCTCCGACAGCGCGGCCGCCTTGATCGGGCGCTGTGTGGCGGCCATGGCCTGGGCCTGGGCCAGCGGCACGTCGGCCGCGAACTGGTGCGGGAACTTGTCCTGCTGGACGTAGAGGTCCTCTCCACCATCGTCGAGCTTGACCGGTGCAGCCAGCGCAGGCGGCAGCGTAGAGCCGGGGAACCTGCCCGTCAGGTCAAGGGCGCTTTCGCCTCGGTCCGGTGCAAACGCGGCAACGAACACGAGCGCCTTCACATTGGGCAGGCCGTTGGCCGCAGCAGAGATGACGGCGCCGCCATAGGAGTGGCCGACCAGGATGACCGGGCCGACGACGGAGCGGGTCAGCGAGGCGACATAGGCACCGTCGCTGGCCACGCCTCGCAGCGGGTTCGCGGCAGCGATGACGGGGTAGCCCTGTTTGGCCAATTCGGCAACGACGCCGTTCCAGCTCGACGAGCCGGCGAAGGCGCCGTGAACCAGCACGATGGTCGGCTTGAGAGCAGCGGCTGGCGCGGGCGCGACCGCGAAGACCATGGCACCAGCGGCGATGGAGAGCTTGATGAGGTTCAGCATGGAACGTTCTTTCATGAAGGTGCCGACGAGCGGCGGCGTTGGAGGAAACTTCAAAGTCAGGCCGAGGCGATGAAACGGTCGAGCCGAGCGGCGTCGAGCACGGCCGACAGGCCGGTGCGCAACCGGGCAATGGGCGTTTCGTCGTCGAGCGCGGCGTTGCAGCAGGCAAACCAGGCCAGGATCTCCGCGGCGTCCATGGCGCCCGCCAGTTCCTCGGCGACGACCGAGACGTCCGCACGCGGCGTGCAGCCATCGGCATGCAGCTGGAAGGCCGGCAGCCACCGTTGCGAGCCCTGCGTGATGCTGCGTAGGCGGTCGCCGCCCAGCAGGTCATCCAGTTCCTGCGGCTGCCATCCCTGCTGCCGCCAGCGCTCGCGCAGCCGCGCCTCCGGGATGAACCCGCCTTCCGGGGCGAGCCGTTGCGTCATCAGGCCGAAGAAGTCATCACCCGATGTCTGCGTGGCAGTGGGGCGGCGGGGGCAGTGGGTGGCGTCGAAGCACATGGCCTGGGTCCTGGTCGGTGGTGTTCCTGAAGGCTAGGCACATCCAGCGCAACGCGCCCCTCCCACATGGCAGCGCCGGCCTCTTCCATTCGGAGGGTGTCGACCGCCCGAACCGTCCCACATTCGGCAACGATCCCGTGCTCGGTAGCGATCCCTGCGCGCGGCAGTTACGATTCGGACTGGTGTCTTGCGGCCTTGATGTCACGCGCTTCCATGGTTATGACTTCGGAAAGTCAGGTCTACGTTTTCGACGGCTTCACGCTGGATGTGGGCCGTCGCTCGTTGTCGCGGGATGACCAGGACGTGGTGCTCGGCAGTCGGGCGCTGGACCTGCTCATCGCGCTCGTGGAGCAGGCCGGTGAAGTGCTGAGCCGTGACCACCTGGTCTCGCGCGTCTGGCCGCGCACCTTCGTCGAGGAATCCAGCCTGCGCGTGCACGTTGCCGCGCTGCGGAAGGCGCTGGATGACAGCGCTGCCGGGCGTCGCTACATCGCCAATGTGCCTGGCCGCGGCTACAGCTTTGTCGGCCAGGTCGGCCGCCAGCGCCGTGGCTCGGCTGCGTCGCCGGCCGAGGTCGAGCGGTCCGTGCTGCCGCCGTTGGCGGGGCGCGAATCGACGCTGGCCACGTTGGCCACGATGCTGCAACGCTGTCCGGTGGTGAGCATCGTTGGCCCCGCTGGCATGGGCAAGACCAGCACGGCCCAGCATGCATTGGCACTCAACGCACCGGGCTTCTCCGGTGGTGCGAACTGGGTCGGCCTCTCCCAGGTGCGCAGGGGCGGTGTCGTCGCACACGTGTCCGGCGCGCTGGACCGGCCCGGCGCAGACCTGCCCAGGCTCGTTGCGACCCTGCGCGATACCGACATGCTGCTCGTGCTGGACAACTGCGAGCACGTGCTGGAGGAAGCCGCTACGCTGGCCGAAGCCATCGCGGCCCAAGCGCCGCGGTTGCGGCTCATCTGCACCAGCCACGAGCCGCTGAACGTGGCGGGCGAGCACGTGCTGCGGCTGGAGCCGCTGGCCGCTACGCCGGACAAGGTGCGGACCCTGGCCGAAGCGCTGCAGTCGCCCGCAGTCGCCCTGTTCGTCGAACGCGCCCGGGCGGCGTCCGACAACACGGTGTTCGATGACACCGACGTGCCGGACCTGCGCGAGCTGTGCCGCCAGCTCGACGGCATGCCACTCGCCTTGGAACTCGCCGCTTGGCGGATGCCCGCCGTGGGCCTGAAAGGGCTGCTCGCACGACCCGACGACTGGCTGCTGCTGTTGACCCGCGGGCGCCGCGGTGCCCAGCTGCGGCACCAATCGTTGCGGGCCGCCATCGACTGGAGCTATGGCTTGCTCGACGACCTGGAGCGACGCGTGCTGCGCAGTCTCGCGGTCTTCGACGCACCGTTCTCGCTGACCAGCGCGGTGGCCGTGGTGGAGCGGTCGCCAGGTGGGGCCAGCATCGAGGATGCCGTGCTGCGGCTGGTGGACAAGTCGCTGCTGCAACCCTGCCCGCAGGGCTGCGAGCTGGACGACGGTACCTGCTACCGGCTGCTGAACACGACGCGCCTGTACGCGATGGAGCGATTGGCAGAGCTGCCGGACGACGGCGGCGTCCGCGCGCGACATGCGCTGGAGCTGCAGCGTCTCGCCAGCCGCCCTTCGGCAAGGGTTGCGGCCGCGATGTGAATCGTCGTGAATCCACGGCGAGGCACGATCCAGCCGCTGGGCAATCGCTTAAGGTCCGGCGCTTCACACGACAGGAAAGAAAACCTTGGCTGCTGCTCATGACGCGACCGACATCGGCTCCAGACTGGATCGCTTGCCGTTGACGTGGTTGCACGGCTGGCTGGTGCTGGTGTGCACGCTCGCCACGACGGTGACGATCAGCGAGATGTCGCTCAGTGGCGCCTTGTCGGCCATCTTCTCCAGCGGCACGAACAAGGCGTCGTCCGGCGAGCTGTCGGCACTGCTGTCCTCCGTCTACGTGGGCGCCGTCATGGGTGCACCGCTGTTCGGCTGGCTGGCCGACCGCATCGGGCGCCGGGGCGTGCTGATCGGTGTGCTGCTCTGGATCGCCGTCACGTCGTTGGCGGCCGGTTTCACACGCGACATCCTGCAACTGACCGTCTGCCGCGGCCTGGCCGGCCTGGCGCTTGGCGTGCTGCCGCCGCTCGTCGTCTCGCTGCTGGCCGACGTGCTGCCCCCCAAGCAGCGCGGCGTGATGACGTTCTGGTGCATCGGGCTGTCGACCGTGGGGCCTTTCTGCACTCTGATGTTCCTGCGGGCCATGGCCACCTCCACCTGGCATGGCGGGGAATCCTGGCGGCTGACCTTCGGGGTGCTGGCCATGCTGTGCGTGCTGACCGCCGGCGCCGGCGCGCTGCTGCCGGAGTCACCGCGTTTTCTCGCCGTGCGTGGCCGCATGGCTGACGCCGTGCAGGCCCTGGGTCGCTTCGAGCGCTCGCGCGTACTGCCGTGGCAGGGCACGACGCGGCACGCGCCAGCAGCAGCGGCGGGCTTGCAGCAGGAACGGCCCAAGCACCTGGTGTATGCGCTGTTCGCGCTGAGCCCGTGGGCCACGTCCTCGTTTCCCATCCTGTCGGGCGCGGTTCTGACGCAGCGCGGCTTCGCGCTGAACGATGCGCTGATGGTGGTGAGTCTGTCCATGGTCGGCCCCATGGCGGGCAACTTCGTCAGCTCCATGAGCCTGGACCGCATCGACCGGCGACACGGCCTGGCCGCCTGTTCGGTGGTGCTGGCGCTGTCGGGGGCGATGTTCGTCTCGTCCAATGTCTCATGGCAGGTGCTGACCGCGGCCGCGGTGTTCGGCATGGCGACGTCCATCTACCTGTCGACGCTGAACCTGTACGCCGCGGAACTCTTTCCGACCGAAGGCCGGAGCCGGCGCCTGGCGAGCGCGTGGGCGCTGAACCGCATCGGCGCTGCGCTTGCGCCGCTGCTGCTGGTGCCGCTGTTGCGCAACCAGGGCGCCGAGGCGATGTTTGCCGTCGTCGCGTGCACCATCGTGGCGGCGTTGGGCCTCACCTACCTCTCGCCGCGCGGCCGGCAGCGGCAGGCGGTGACTTAGCCGCCCATCAGCTCGCGAGCCAGTCTCAGGTCGCGCGTCGCGAAGCCTTCGTTGAACCTGGCGTAGACCGACTGCAGCAACGCAAGGCCTCCCGCGGCATGGCCCCAACGCCGGGCCAGCCGCGCCGCGCTGATGGCGGCGCGCAGCTCCCACCCCAGCGCGCCTTGGGCGCGTGCGAGGGCCAGCGCGTGTTCCAGCAATCCGGTGGCAATGGCTTGAGCGTCCGGCCCGTCGGCCGCAGCCGTGTGCTCGGCGCGCAGGCGGATGATCTCCGGCGCACACCATCCCACGGCGCCGGCCTGCGCACGCGCGAAAGTGTCGGTGCACAGGCCCGCCTGCTCGAACGTGCCGAGATGGTCGCGGTACTTGGTCTGCTCGCCGTTTGGCAGTGTCTTCAGCGCTTCGGCATGGGCCGGATCCGAGGCGCTGCCGGCATCCAGCACCACCTCGATCAGGCGTCCCCAGGCCTGGTAGTACGGAAACTCGTACCGGTCGGCCTGTTGCACCAGGCGCGCGGCCCAGCCGACACAGGCCCGCGGGCGACCGCACCACAACGCGATGGGAATGGCGGCGAAGGCCAGGCCCTGGCAGATGGACGGTGGTGCATCCTGCTCGGCAAACGACAGGCACTCCTCGACCATTCGCCAGGCCTGGTCGGGGCGACCTTCGATCCAGTGGATGCGGGCCAGCACGATGCGCATCGACACCTCCACGCTGACGGGCGACGGGGTGTAGATCAGCGGGATCCGCCGGTCGGCCTGCTCCAGCACGCCTGCGGCGAGCGTCCGCGCGGCGGCGTGATGGCCGAGGAAGTGCAGCGACTGCGACCGCGTGCGCCGGCCGGTCAGGTCGATCACCCAGTCGGCGCGATCCAGTTGCTGGATGTCGCGCGTGCGGGTCAGCGATTCCCAGTAGTTGCCATGCTGGAAGCTGTGGGCCCACAGCGCCACCAGCGCCCCCAGTTGCGCGGCCGCCGAGCCGGGGACTGCGCTGATCTTCAAGGCTTTGGCGAGCGTGGCAATGTGGTGCGGTTCGTCTGTGATGACCCGCAGTTGGCCGAAGGCCGGAAAGGTGTGCATCCGCACGGCCAGTTCGGGCCGCGGCGGATCGAGCCGATTCACCTCGCTCAAGGCGCGGCGCGCGAAGTCGTCGAAGCCGGCGAAGAGGCCGGTCTGTTCGGCCAGCTGGAGCACGGCCACCGTCAACTCGGTGCCGAGCAGCGAGTCGCCCGCGTCCGAGAATGCCCAAGCCAACGCATGGCGCACGTCCTCGATCCACACGCCGTGCGCGCGGCGCCACTCGACCTTGCCCATCGAGTTCCACTGCTGCTCGGCCGCCTCGAGCAATTGCATCAGCGCGTGCGCGTGCCGCGTGCGCGCGCTCCGGTACTCCGACGTGACGGCGCGCTCCAGTTGTCCGCTCGCGTAGGCTCGTGTCATGTCGGGCATGCGGTACAGCAGGGTGTCACCCACCTGCAGCGTCATCAGCAGGGACTTGTCGGCAAGGTTCAGCACGGAGTCCAGTGCCTCGGCCCGTGGCCCGCCGGCGACGGCGACGGCGGTGTCCAGCTCGAAGCTGCCGCGCAGGCACGCCAGCGCACGGAAGGCCCGCTGTTCATCGCCCTGCAGCAGGCGGTAGCTCCAGTCGAGCACGGCCTCCAGCGAACTGTGCCGGTCGGCCTGGTCGTCGGAGCTGAGGCTCAGCAGTTCGGGCCCGAGCTGCGCGGCGATGTGGGCCAAGCCCAGCCGGCAGGCATGCGAGGCCACCAGCGTGATGCCGAGCGGGCTGCCGTCGAGCCGCCCGCAGATGGCTGTGGCGTGCTCGATGTTGTCGGACGTCGGCGCGAATGCGGCGTCGCGCGACTGCGCCACGTGGAAGAACAGCTGCACCGCGGGATAGGTCATGGCGAGCCACAGCGGCAGCGCCGCCGCACCGGGCGGGGATGCCAACGGCGCGAGCCGGTGCACCCACTCGCCCTTGGCACGCAGCGGCTCGCGGCTCGTCACCAGGATCAGGATCCCGGGCACCGAGGCCGACAAGTCTTCCGCCATGCTGGCGGCGGCGTCGATGACCGTCTCGCAGCTGTCCAGCACCAGCAGCATGTGCCGGCCGGCCAGCCGTTGCCTGAGGTCTTCACGCGACACGCCGTGCAAGCCCTCCATGCCCAGCGCCAGGCCCAGCTCGGCTTCCAGCACCTCGCCGGCGCTGAGCCGTGCCAGGTCCAGGAAGCAGATGCCGCCCGCGAGCGTCGCCGACAGCCGCCGGGCCACCGCCACGGCGAGCGTCGTCTTGCCGAGCCCGCCCGGCCCCACCACGGACACCAACCGCCGCTCGGTCAGCGTGTTCGCCAGCTTGCCGGTCACTTCATCGCGCCCGACGAAATGTCGAGGCAGATCGGGCAGCGAGACCTGGGCCGGCGCGTGCGGCCGGGCCCCGCTGGTCGGCGCGGCATTGGCGTGTGAATCCGGTTCGTGGAAGTGCTTGTTCATGTGACGCTCTGCAGCAGCGTGCGCGCGGCCACCAGCTCCGGGACGGCGCTGCCATCGTCGATGGACGCAAGCAGAGAACGCAGCGTCGCCAGGGCGCCAGGCAGGGCGCTGTTGTCCGTGGCCATGGTGGCCATGCTCAGCGCGATCCGCAGCATCCAGAATTTCGCGCGCTGTTTCTCGGCCAGCTGCAGGGCCTGTTGCAACCGCGCCGCGGCAGTAGCCGGCGCGCCGCGATGTTCGTCGAGCGCCACCAGGCGCATCACCTCAGGCGCACACCAGCCCACAGCGCCCTGGTCGACCCGTGCCTGCGTCGCCGCCGGAGGGCGCGATGCCCGGATCGTTGCCACCATGTCGCCCAGCGGCGGGCAGCCGGCCATGGCCGCATCCACCGCGCTGCCAGGCGGGATCGCTTCACCCGCCAATGCGCGCCTGAATGCCTGGGCATATGCCAGCCAGTAAGCCAGGCCTTCGCGCTCCGACAGGCCCCGCAACTCCTGGATCCACTGGTTTGCCAACGCTGCATCGCCCCGCCAGATCGCCATGGGCACGGCGGCCATGCCCAGCACCTGGCAGCGCGCGAAGACGTGCGCCGTGCGC
>NZ_JBFUGW010000154.1:0-15295 GCF_056402735.1 Rhizobacter sp. P3_C12 | reverse complement strand
AGGCCGGCGTGACGACGCGCTACACCTACAACGCGGCCGGGCAGCGCGTGCGCAAGGTGAGCAGCACCGGGCCGCAAAGCACGGTGGTCTTCGTGTACGACCAGGCGGGCCATCTGCTGGGCGAGTACGACCAGAACGGGGCCGCGCTGCGGGAATACGTGTGGCTGCGCGACACGCCGATGGCGATGTTCACGCCCGACCCGGCGAACCCATCAGGCGAGCCGCTGGTGTACTTCATCCACACCGATCACCTGAACACGCCGCGCGTGGTGGTGGACCGCCAGAACCGGGTGCGCTGGCGCTGGCTGGCGGAGCCCTTCGGCACGAGCGCGCCGGAGACCGACCCGAGCGGGCTCGGGGTTTTTCCTCAGAATCAGGTTTCTGCATATTTTCTGCATCATTCGTCCAGACACTCGACCCTCTCCACCACCACCAGGGAGCTGATCGATGTCACCGAACGAACGACCCGACCCGGAGCGCCGCGGACCCTCCGGGCTGACGACACTGGAACTGGCTGAACTGCTCCCGCCGCTGGAGCCGCTCCCGCTTCCGCCGCGTGAAGTGATGTACCCACCGCCGACGCTGTGGCGCGTCGTTTCCCGGCTGCTGTTCTGCATCGCCGTCGGCGTCCTCTCGGTGATGCACGTCGGCCTCTTCATGACGCGTACCGAAGAACCCGCCGGCACGCTCCGCTGCGTGGACATCATTCGCAACGCCGTCTTCTTCGCCGTCATTGCGCTGCTCTGCGCGGTAGCCGGCGCCGCGCTGCTGTCGAGGCTGAAGCGGTTGCTGCGCAACCGCCGCGTCGTTCAGGTCACCGGAGCCGGGTTGAACAGAACCAGCGCGTTGTGAAGCTTCCAGCGTTCCGCCCAGGTCTTCGTGCGGCCGCTCGCCACCTCGAGCATCAGGTGGAACAGTTCCCAGCCCACGTCTTCGATCGTCGCGTCGCCGTCGGCGATGCGGCCGGCGTTCACATCCATCAGGTCATGCCAGCGCCGCGCCAGGTCGCTGCGCGTCGCCACCTTGATCACCGGGCACTCGGCCAGCCCGTACGGCGTGCCTCGGCCCGTCGTGAAGATGTGCAGGTTCATGCCGGCCGCCAGCTGCAGCGTGCCGCAGATGAAATCGCTGGCCGGCGTGGCCACGTAGGTGAGGCCCTTGGTCGCGAGCTTCTCGCCCGGTGACAGCACGCCGGTGATCGGCGCACTGCCGCTCTTGACGATCGAGCCCATCGCCTTCTCGACGATGTTCGACAGCCCACCCTTCTTGTTGCCCGGCGTGGTGTTCGCGCTGCGGTCGACGCGGCCTTTCTGCAGGTAGGCGTCGTACCAGGCCATCTCGCGCACCATCGCCTCGGCGATCTCGGTCGTCGCGGCGCGCGCGGTGAGCTGCGCGATGCCGTCGCGCACCTCGGTGGTCTCCGAGAACATCACGCTGGCACCGGCGCGCACCAGCAGGTCGGTCGCGAAGCCGACCGCCGGGTTCGCGGTGAYGCCGCTGAACGCATCGCTGCCGCCGCACTGCACGCCCACCACCAGGTCGCTGGCCGGGCAGGTCTCGCGGCGGCGGCGGTTCAGCCGCTCGAGGTGCGTGCGCGCCGTTGTCATGATCGAATCGATCATCGACATGAAGCCGACGTGTGCCTCCGCCTGCAGGCACACGACATCGAGCGCCTCGGGTGTCGTCGAGTCCCCACCCCGTTCGTCGCGGATCGCGATCGTGCCCGGCGGCAGCAGCCGCTCGGGCTGCAGCTTCTCGCAGCCCAGGCTCACCACCATCACCTCGCCGCCGAAGTTCGGGTTCAGGCTGATGTTGCGCAGCGTGCGGATCGGAATGATGGCGTCGGGCGCGTCGATCGCGACGCCGCAGCCGTAGGTGTGCTCCAGCCCGACCACGTCGTCGACGTTCGGGTAGCGCGGCAGCAGTTCGGCCTTGATGCGCTGCACCGCGAAATCGACGACGCCGGCCACGCATTGCACCGTCGTCGTGATCGCGAGGATGTTGCGCGTGCCCACCGAGCCGTCGGCGTTGCGGAAGCCCTCGAAGGTGTGGCCCTCGAGCGCCGGCATCGGCGGCGCCGCGCGCGTGGCCATCGGCAGGCCGGTCAGCTCGCGCGCCTCGGGCATCTGCAGCAGCCGTTCGTGCACCCAGCTGCCGGCCGGGATGTCCTTGGCCGCGAGACCGATGCTCACGTGGTAGCGCAGCACCGGCGAGCCGGCCGGCAGGTCGACCAGTGCCACCTTGTGGCCCTGCGGCACCGCATCGCGCAGCACCAGCCCGCTGTCCAGCACGGTACCGGCGGGCAACCCGCCATCGTTGGCGACGATCGCGACGTTGTCGAGATCGTGCATCCTGATCGTCAGGGGTTTCTTCACCTCGGCCATGCTGCTCACCTGCTGTGGAACGTCAAGGCTTGACGTTGCCGTCCTTCACGATCTTCGCCCACTTCACCAGTTCAGCGTGGCCGAAGGTCGCAAACTGCTCCGGCGTGTTGGGGCTGTACTGCAGGCCCAGCCCTTCCATCTTCGCCTTCACCTCGGGGATCGCGATGATCTTCGCGACTTCGGCGTTCATGCGCTTGACGATCGCCGGCGGCGTGCCGGCCGGCGCGTAGAAGGCCTGCCAGCTCGCCACGTCGAAGCCGGGCACGCCGGACTCCTGCAGCGTCGGCACGTCGGGCATCGCGATGCTGCGCTTGGCCGAGGTCACCGCCAGCGCGCGCACCTTGCCGCTTTGCACGAAGGGCAGCGCCACCGTCACCGTCTCGAAGCTCATCGGGATCTGGTTGCCGATCACGTCCTGGATGGCCGGCGCACTGCCCTTGTACGGCACGTGCGTCAGCTCGGCGCCGGTCAGCAGCTTGAAGGTCTCGCCCGACATGTGCTGCGAGCTGCCCTGGCCGGACGATGCGAACGCGATGTCGCCCGGCTTGGCCTTGGCCGCCGCGATCAGCTCCTTGACACTCTTGTACGGCGCCTCGGTGCCGACCAGCAGCACGTTCGAGATGCTGCCCAGCAGGATCACCGGCGCGAAGTCCTTGGCCGCGTCGTAGGGCATCTTCGGCTGCAGCACCGGGTTGATCGCGTGGCTGGCGATCGTGCCGAGCAGGAAGGTGTAGCCGTCGGGGGCCGACTTGGCGACCGAATCGGCGCCGATCACGCCGCCGGCACCGGCCTTGTTCTCGACCAGCACGGTCTGCTTCAGCGCGAGCTGCAGCTTGTCGGCCAGCAGGCGCGCGAGGATGTCCGAGGTGCCGCCGGCCGCGAACGGCACGACGATGCGCACCGGCTTCTCCGGCCAGGCCGGCGCGGCGTGCGCACCGAAGCTGGTGCCTGCGGCGGCCGCAGCCGCCAGCGCAAGAAGGGTTCGGCGATTGATCATGGGATGTCTCCTGATGGGTTCTTGAAAGAGGGGCTTCGTGTCGCCGATCAGCGCAGCACCACGCCCGGCAGCCACAGCGAGAACGCCGGCACGTAGGTCACCAGCATCAGCGCGGCGATCAGCGCGCCGTAGAACGGCCAGATGGTCTTCATCACGGTGCCCACCGAGACACCGCCGATCGCGCAGCCGACGAACTGCGTCGTGCCCACCGGCGGTGTGTTCAGCCCGAGCGCGCAGTTGATCAGCATCACCATGCCGAACTGGATCTCGCTCATGCCGTAGTGCTGGCAGATCGGCAGGAAGATCGGCGTGCACACCAGGATGGTGGCGGCCATGTCGAGGAAGGTGCCGAGCAGGAACAGGATGATGTTGACCAGCAGGAAGATCACCCACGGGCTCGAGGTCACCGCCGACAGCGCCTGGCCGGTCAGCGTCGGCACCTCGTACAGGCTGATGATGTAGCCGAACGCGGCCGAGATGCCGATCAGCAGCAGCACGACGCCGGTGGTCTTCACCGCCTTGGCGGCCGCCTTCAGGAACTGCTCCCACTTCAGCGAGCGGTACACCACCACGCTCAGGATCAGCGCGTACAGCACCGCGACGGCCGCCGATTCGGTGGCGGTGAACACGCCCGACAGGATGCCGCCCAGGATCAGCACGACGACGAACAGCCCCGGCAGCGAAGCCGCGAAGGTGCGCGCCACGATCTGCCAGCCCGGGAAGGTGCCGGCGGGGTAGCCGCGCTTCACCGCCACCAGGTAGGCCGCCGCCAGGTTGCACAGCGTCAGCACCAGTGCCGGGATCAGGCCGGCGAGGATCAGCTTCGCGATCGACACCTTGCCGCCCGCGGCCAGCGTGTAGATGATCATGTTGTGGCTGGTGGGCATCAGCGCGCCGACCAGCGCCGCATGGGTCGTCACGTTGACCGCGTAGTCGGCGTGGTAGCCCTGCTTCTTCATCATCGGGATCATCACCGCGCCCATCGCCGAGACGTCGGCCACCGGCGAGCCGGAGACGCCGCCGAACAGCGTGCAGGCGATCACGTTCGACATGCCGAGCCCGCCACGGATGTGGCCGACCGCCGCGTTCGCGAAGTTGACGATCTTGTCGGCGATGCCGCCGTACAGCATCAGCTCGCCGGCGAAGATGAAGAACGGGATCGCGAGGAACGAGAACACGTTCATGCCCGAGGTCATCTGCTGGAAGATGACCGCCATCGGCAGCCCTTCGTACAGGATGGTCACGAGCGCCGACAGCCCGATCGAGAACGCCACCGGGACGCCGAGGATCAGCAGCCCGAAGAAGGTGACGCAGAGAATTGTCAGTGCCATGCCGGCTCCACTTCCACGCCGCGCAGCAGGGCCACGATGTGTTCGATTGAGAAAAGGATGATGAGCAGCCCGGCCGCGATGAAGGGCACGTAGCGCCAGGATTCGGAGATGCCGAGCGTCGGGATCTTGTAGTCGCCGACCGAGTCGAACATCAGCGCGCAGTTCCACGCCATCAGGGCGCCGAACAGCATCGTCAGCAGGTGGATCAGGATCTCGGTCGGCAGCTTCGCCTTCTCGGGCAGCAGGAAGCCGAGCAGCTCCATGCCGATGTGGCCGGCGTCGCGCACGCCGACGGCGCAGCCGAGCATCGTCACGTAGAGCACCAGCACCAGGGCCAGGCTCTCGGCCCAGGTGGGCGTGCTGTTGAGCACGTAGCGGCCGAACACCTGGTAGAGCACCGCCGCGAGCAGCAGCACCAGGCCGGCCACGCCGAGCCGCAGGCAGGCCTTGGCGACGGCTGCGCAGAATTTCGTGTACATCGGGGTTCCTTCACCGCGGCGGTGGGTGCCGCCGCGGTGGGTTCAGTGGAGAGCTGGAATTACTTCGTTTCCTGGATGCGCTTGACCAGGTCGCGCAGCTTCGGGTCGGCCAGGAACTTGTCGTACACCGGCTTCATCGCGGCCTGGAACGAGGCCTTGTCGACCTCGATGATCTGCGAGCCGGCGGCCTTCACGGTGGCCAGCGACTTCTCCTCGCGCTCGTCCCACAGCTTGCGCATGAACGGCACCGATTCCTTCGCGGCCTGGCGGATCGCCTTCTGGTCGTCCGGGCTCAGCGCGTCGAACACGCGCTTCGAGAACAGCAGCACCTCGGGCGCCATCGAGTGCTCGGTCTTCGAGTAGTACTTGGCCACCTCGAAGTGGCGCGAACTCTCGTACGACGGGTAGTTGTTCTCGGCGCCGTCGACCAGGCCGGTCTTCAGCGCGGTGTAGACCTCGCCGAAGGGCATCGGCGTCGCGTTCGCGCCCATCGCCTCGAGCAGCGCAACCCACAGGTCCGATTGCTGCACGCGGATCTTCAGGCCCTTCGCGTCGGCCAGCGTCTTGATCGGCTTCTTCACCGTGTACATCGAGCGCGCGCCGCTGTCGTAGTAGGCCAGGCCGATGAAGCCCTGCGCCTCGCAGCTCTTCAGGATCTCCTCGCCGATCGGGCCGTCGAGCACCGCGCGCATGTGCTCCTTCGAGCGGAACAGGAACGGCATCGTCGGCACCACGGTGGCCGGGCAGATGTTGTTCATCGGCGCGATGTTGACGCGCGTCATCGGGATCGCGCCGATCTTGGTCTGCTCGATGGTGTCCTTCTCGGCACCGAGCGAGCCGTTGTTGAACACCTTGATGCTGTGCTTGCCGTTGGTCAGCTTCGACAGCGTCTGGCCCATCTGCTTGACGGCCAGCACGGTCGGGTAGTCGTCGGGGTGGATGTCGGTCGAGCGGAACTCGGTGGCCTGCGCCGTGCCGAGTGCGGCCAGCGCCATCACGGCGGCCAGGGTGCGGATCTTGTGGGTCATGGTCTTGTCTCCGGGGTGGATGGGTCGAGCGAAATCGTCAGCGGATCAGAAAGCGAAGGCGGCCTCGGGCAGCCCGGCCACGCCGGGCTCGGTGACGAACACCGAGCCGTCGGGTGCATCGTCGGCCGCCGTCGGCAGCCGGATCGAGGTGATGAACAGGTGGCGCAGCTGCGGGCCGCCGAAGGCGCACATCGACGGCTTGGGCACCGGCACCGGCAGCGACCGGTCGAGCCGGCCGTCGGGCGTGAAGCGGTGCACCAGGCCGGCGTCGTTGGCGCAGATCCAGTAGCCGCCGTCGGCATCGACCGCCGCACCGTCGGGCCGGCCCGGGTGGCGGTTCATGTCGACGAACTCGCGGCGGCCGGTGGGCGCGCCGTCGGCGTCCAGGTCGAAGGCCCAGATGCGGCGCACGCTCGGGTGCGAGTCCGACAGGTACATCACGTCGCCACGCGGGCTGAACGCGAGGCCGTTGCCGGTGATGAGCCCYGGGACCAGCGGCGCCGAGAGCCCGTTCGCATCGAGCCGGAACAGCGCGCCGGACGGCGAGGCGAGCGACATGTCGCGCACCATCGTGCTGGACCAGAAGCGGCCCTGGCGATCGCAGCGGCCATCGTTGAAGCGCATGCCGTCGCGCGGGTGCGTGATGCCGCACAGGCGCGTCGAGGTGAACCCGCCGGCCGACAGGCGCAGGTGGAACACGCCGCTTTCCATCGCTGCCACCAGCCCGCCCTGCGCATGCAGCGCGAGGCAGGCCACGCGTTCGGCGCAGGCCCAGCTCTCGACGCGGCGCGTGGCCCAGTCGAAGCGGCGCACCTGGCGGCCCTCGATGTCGACCCAGTACAGCGCCTGCTCGGCCACCGACCACAGCGGGCTTTCGCCCACCTGGTCGCGTGATGCGTCGAGCCTGTCCATCGGCAGCGCGACGCTCATTCGAACGGGCCGGTGCGCACGAAGGCGCCGCCCTGGTAGCGCACGGCCGGGTCGTTGTAGTCGAGCGGCGGCTGCCTTGCCTCGACCGCGGCGCGGAACGGCTCCGAGCTGTCCTGCGGCACGTAGCCGAGGTGCTTCGCCTTGCTGTTGTCCCACCACTGCGTGCGGTTGTCCGACATGCCGTACACCACGCTGTAGCCGACCAGCGGCGCCGTCAGGCACGACACCACCAGCCGCTCCAGGTCGTCGAAGCTCATCCAGGTGGCCAGCATCCGGCGGTCCTTCGGTTCGGCGAACGACGAGCCGATGCGCAGGCAGGCGGTCTCGATGCCGTAGCGGTCGAAGTAGAAGCGCGCGAGGTTCTCGCCGAAGGCCTTGCTGACGCCGTACAGGCCGTCCGGGCGCGGCAGCGCGTGGGTGTCGAGCACCTCGTCCTGGCGGTAGAAGCCGGTCACGTGGTTCGAGCTCGCGAACAGCACGCGCTTCACGCCGTGCTTGCGCGCCGCTTCATACAGGTTGTAGGTGCCGACGATGTTGGCCTGCAGGATCGGATCGAACGCCGCCTCGACCGACACGCCGCCCAGGTGCACGACGGCATCGACGCCCTCCAGCAGGCCGTGCACCGCGGCCGCATCCTGCAGCGGCACCTGGCTGACTTCTTCGCCGGCGGCCGCCGCGCCCAGGTCGGCGAGATCGGACAGGCGCAGCACGTCGCAATAGGCCTTCAGGCGCGGCCGCAGCACGCGGCCGAGGCCGCCGGCAGCGCCGGTCAGCAACAGGCGCTTGAAGCGCAGGGAAGTGGTGGAGGTCGGCGGGGTCGTCATCGAGAGAATCTTTCACGGCCGACCGCGGATCTCGCTGTCGGCAACAGGTACGTCATCAGTTGTCGTACAACAGGCCGAATGATTGGTGACGGGCAGGGGGCTTGTCAAGCTGACGGGATGAGGGTAATCCCGAGGCTCGTGCGCCGCGCCGGGCTGCCAAACGGTGTCGTCGACGACGTACATTGTTGTACGACGACGGGCCGCCTTTGTCGATCCGCGGAAGCCCCGCCGGCCGGTGCGCCGCCTGTCGTACATTGAAAGCCCTTTCGCCAACCCCGTCATGAGCCGTTCGATGCACGTTCCGTCTTCTCCCGCTGCGACCGACCTGCCGCGCCGCCGGCCGCGCAGCCTGGCCATCGGCCTGGTCGAGACGCTGAGCGCGCGCATCCGCGACAACGTGATGCGATCGGGCGACAAGCTGCCCACCGAGGCCGCGATCATGGACGAGTTCGGCGTCAGCCGGACCGTGGTGCGCGAGGCGCTGTCGAAGCTGCAGGCCGGTGGGATGGTCGAGACGCGGCACGGCGTCGGCACCTTCGTCGTCGGCACGGGCGGCACGCAGAATTTCCGCATCGATCCCGAGCAGATCGCCACCGCCCGCGAAGTGATCGCGGTGCTCGATCTGCGCATCGGGCTCGAGGCCGAGGCGGCGGGCCTCGCGGCGGTGCGCCGCACCGATGCCAACATCGAGGTGATGCGCGGCGCGCTGGCCGCGTTCTCGGCGGCCATCGAGCACGACGGCGACGCGATCGCGCCCGATTTCCAGCTCCACATGGAGATCGCCCGGGCGACGCAGAACGTGCACTTCGTCGAGCTGATGACCTACCTCGGCACGATGATCATTCCGCGCGCGCGGCTCAACACCGCGAAGGTGGCCGGCGAGGGCCGGCGCGAGTACCTGCAGCGCGTCAATGTCGAGCACGAGAGCATCGTCAACGCGATCGCCGGGCGCGACCCCGAGGCAGCCCGCGCCGCGATGCGCACCCACCTGGCCAACAGCCGCGAACGCCTGCGCCGCGCCGACGGCAACGCGGCGCCCTGAACAAGGCGCGGGGTCGACCTCTTGTGTCTGCGGGGGTCATGTTGTACGATGACTGACAACTAGACCCGACCGCCCAAACTTCATTGGAGACGCGCATGTCACCCCAGGAACTCAAAACCACCATTTCGTCCGGCCTGCTGTCCTTCCCGGTGACGGACTTCGACGCGCAGGGCAACTTCCAGCCGTCGACGTATGCGAAGCGGCTCGAATGGCTGGCGCCGTATGGCGCGACCGCGCTGTTCGCGGCCGGCGGCACCGGCGAGTTCTTCTCGCTGGTCGGCGAGGAGTACGGCCAGGTCATCAAGGTGGCGGTCGACACCTGCAAGCACAGCGTGCCCATCATTGCGGGCGTCGGCGGCCCGACCCGCCAGGCGATCGCGATGGCGAAACAGGCCGAGGCGCTGGGCGCCAAGGGCCTGCTGCTGCTGCCGCACTACCTGACCGAGGCCGGCCAGCAAGGGCTGGTCGCGCACGTCGAGGCGGTGTGCAAGTCGGTGAAGATCGGCGTGATCGTCTACAACCGCGCGGTGTGCAAACTCAGCGCGGCGAGCCTGCAGCAGCTGGCCGACCGCTGCCCGAACCTGGTGGGCTTCAAGGACGGCGTCGGCGAGATCGAGGCGATGGTGACGGTGCGCCAGAAACTGGGCGACCGCTTCGCGTACCTGGGCGGGCTGCCGACGGCCGAGGTCTATGCCGCGGCCTACAAGGCGCTGGGCGTGCCGGTGTATTCGTCGGCGGTGTTCAACTTCGTGCCGAAGACCGCGATGGATTTCTACCGCGCCGTCGCGGCCGACGACCGCGCGACGCAGAGCCGCCTGATCGACGACTTCTTCCTGCCGTACCTCGACATCCGCAACCGCCAGCAGGGCTACGCGGTCAGCATCATCAAGGCCGGCGCGACGCTGGTCGGCCACCCGGCCGGCCCGGTGCGGCCGCCGCTGACCGACCTGACGGGCGAAGAGGTTGAAATGCTGTCCGCGCTGATCAAGCGCCTCGGCCCGCAATGAGGAGCCCGCGATGAGCGAACACCTGAACTACATCAACGGCGCATGGGTCGCCGGTTCGCGCTTCGTGCCGAACATCAACCCGTCGGACCTCGCCGACACCGTCGGCCTGTTCGCGAGCGCGACGGCCGCGCAGGTCGATGAGGCGGTGCAGGCCGCGCGCGCCGCGGCGCCGGCCTGGGCGCTCTTCAACGTGCAGGCCCGCGCCGACGCGCTCGACCGCATCGGCAACGAGATCCTCGCGCGCCGCGAAGAGCTCGGCACGCTGCTCGCACGCGAGGAAGGCAAGACGAAGCCGGAAGGCATCGGCGAGGCCGCCCGCGCCGGCAACATCTTCAAGTTCTTCGCCGGCGAATGCCYGCGCACACCGGGCGAGCTGCTGCCGTCGGTGCGGCCGAACATCGGCATCGAGATCACGCGCGAGCCGGTCGGCGTGGTCGGCATCATCAGCCCGTGGAATTTCCCGATCGCGATCCCCGCGTGGAAGATCGCGCCGGCGCTCGCGTTCGGCAACTGCGTGGTGTTCAAGCCCGCTGATCTGGTGCCGGGCTCGGCCTGGGCGCTGGCCGAGATCATCACGCGCGCCGGCCTGCCGGCGGGCGTGTTCAACCTGGTGATGGGCGCCGGCCGCGAGGTCGGGCAGGCCATCGTCGACCACCCGGGCATCGATGCGATCAGCTTCACCGGTTCGCAGAACGTGGGCAAGCAGGTCGCGCAGGCCGCGGTCGCGCGCGGCGCGAAGGTGCAGCTCGAGATGGGCGGCAAGAACCCGCAGGTGGTGCTCGACGACGCCGACCTGAAGCAGGCGGTGGAGCTGTGCGCGCAGAGCGCGTTCTTCTCGACCGGCCAGCGTTGCACCGCCTCGAGCCGGCTGATCGTCACCGCCGGCATCCACGACCGATTCGTCGAGGCGCTGGCCGAGCGCGTGCGCGGCCTGAAGGTCGGGCATGCGCTGGGCGCCGGCATCGACATCGGCCCGGTGGTCTCGAAGGCGCAGCTTGAGCAGGACGAGCGCTACATCGAGCTCGGCCAGGCCGAAGGCGCGCGCCTGCTGGCGGGCGGCCAGCGCGTGAAGGCCGAGACCGAAGGCTTCTTCCTCGCGCCGGCGCTGATCGTCGATTCGACCCAGCGCATGACGATCAACCGCGAGGAGATCTTCGGCCCGGTGGCCTCGGTGATCCGCGTGAAGGACTACGACGAGGCGCTGGCCGTGAGCAACGACACGCCGTTCGGCCTGTCGGCCGGCATCGCGACCAGCTCGCTGAAGTACGCGACGCACTTCAAGCGCCACGCGCAAGTCGGCATGGTGATGGTCAACCTGCCGACCGCCGGCGTCGACTACCACGTGCCGTTCGGCGGCCGCAAGGGTTCCAGCTACGGCCCGCGCGAGCAGGGCAGCTACGCCCGCGAGTTCTACACGACGGTGAAGACGGCCTACACCGGCGTCTGATCGGACCGGGAGCATGCGCACCGGGAGGTGACGCATGTCCTCTTGCCGGCGCCCCGTGCGGCGTCGACATCCACGCAAGCCCCGGTGCCTCCGCACCGCGGGGAGTCGCGTGGAGGTCGAGAGATGGAACTGCTCAGATTGGTGCAATCCCAGGTTCGCCTGGGGGCTCCGCTGCCCTGGGGCGTGCGGGACGAGGGTGGCGTGCTGCTGCTGGCCAAGGGCCATGTGTTCGTCGACGACGGCCAGTTGCAGGCCCTGCTGCGGCGCGGCGCGTATGTCGACCTGGAAGAGGTGAAGGCGGTGGCCCGCGCGGCGCAGCCCCGGGAAGCGCGCCCTGCCAACCTGTTCGACCTGTGGGAGAAGACGCTGTGGCGGCTCGACCGGCTGCTGAAGAGCCTGGCCGAGCCGGGCTTTCCGGCGCGCATCGACGAGTTCGCGGGCAGCCTGGTCGCGTTGATCGAGCGCGATCCCGACATCGGCATCTTCCTGTCGGTGCGCAAGGACCGGCCGCGCATGCTGCTGTACGGGGTGACGCATTCGCTGCACAGCGCGCTGCTGTGCTGCCTGATGGCGCGCCGCCTCGGCTGGAGTGCCGCGCGCACGCACAGCATCGTGAAGGCCGCGCTGACGATGAATGTCGCGATGCTGGAGCTGCAGGGGCGGCTGGCCGCGCAGGGCGTGCCGGCGATGCCGCCGCAGCTGGAGAAGGTGCAGCAGCACCCGCAGCAGGCGGTCGAGCTGCTGCAGGCGACCGGCGTCGACGATGCCGAGTGGCTGCAGGCGGTGGCCGAGCACCACGAGCGACCGGGCGGCGGCGGCTACCCGCTCGGGCACGCGCAACCGTGCGAGATGGCGCGCGCGTTGCGCCTGGCCGATGTCTTCATGGCGCGCATCACGCCGCGCATCAGCCGGCCGGCGATCAGCACGCAGGATGCGGCGCGCCAGCTGTTCCAGGATGACGGCGGCGGCCCGTTGTCGATGGCCGTCGTCAAGGAGCTGGGCATCTACCCGCCGGGCGACTTCGTGCAGTTGAAGAGCGGCGAGCAGGCGGTGGTGGTGCGGCGCGGCGAGAGTGCGAGCACGCCGATCGCCGCCAGCATCACCGACCGCCGCGGCATGCCGGTCGTGCAGACGACGCGGCGCGACACCGCGTGCCAGGAATTCGCGATCGTCGCGGCGCTGTCCGACAAGTCGCTCGCGGCGCGCCTGCTGCCGGAGCGCCTGTACGGGCTGCCGGCCTGATCAGGCCTTCCTGCCCTGGTTCGCCACCGCGGCGGCAGCAGCGGCGGCGGCCGCCGCATCGCCCAGGTAGTAGCTCTTGATCGGCTTCAGGTTCTCGTCGAGTTCATAGACGAGCGGGATGCCGTTCGGGATGTTGACGCCGACGACGTCGGCATCGGCGATGCCGTCGAGGTACTTCACGAGGGCACGGATGCTGTTGCCGTGCGCGGCGATCACGATGCGCTTGCCCGCCTTGATGGCCGGCGCGACGCTGTCGTTCCAGAACGGCAGCACGCGGGCGACGGTGTCCTTCAGGCACTCGGTCAGCGGAACGTCCTCGGGGCGCAGCTTCGCGTAGCGGATGTCCTGGCGCTGGCCGCGCGGGTCGTTCGCGTCGAGCGCCGGCGGCGGCGTGTCGTAGCTGCGGCGCCAGATCAGCACCTGCTCGTCGCCGTACTGCTTGGCCATGTCGGCCTTGTTGAGCCCCTGCAGCGCGCCGTAGTGGCGCTCGTTCAGGCGCCAGCTGTGCACCACCGGCAGCCAGGTGCGGTCCATCTGGTCGAGCGCGTGCCACAGCGTCCAGACCGCGCGCTTGAGCACCGAGGTGTAGGCCACGTCGAAGTCGTAGCCCTCGGCCTTCAGCAGCCGGCCGGCCTGCCTGGCCTGCTCGACGCCGGTGGGCGTCAGCTCGACGTCGGTCCAGCCGGTGAAGCGGTTTTCCAGGTTCCAGGTCGATTCGCCGTGGCGGATCAGCACGAGTTTGTACATGGCAGGCAGTGGTTGTGGGGCGGGCGGGGCGCGGCCCCGGGGCGGGAGACCGGCGAATTCTATAATTCGCGTTTGCCTCCAACCCTTGGGCCTCGCTGTGAAATTCCTTCTCGACAACTGGTATCTGTTCGCGGTGGCCCTGGTGTCCGGCGGCTTGCTGCTGTGGCCCTCGCTGCGGCGCGGCGCGCAGGGCGGTGCGCTGAGCACCGCCGATGCGGTGCACCTCATCAACCGCGAGAAGGCGGTGCTGATCGACGTGAGCGAGGTCGCCGAGTTCGCCGCCGGCCACCCCGCCGGCGCCAAGAACGTGCCGCTGGCACAGATCGAGACCTCGAATGCGCTGCCGAAGAACAAGGCCTTGCCGCTCGTGGTGGTGTGCGCCAGCGGCGCACGCGCGACCCGCGC
Source organism: Rhizobacter sp. P3_C12 (assembly GCF_056402735.1). Lineage (NCBI taxonomy): Bacteria > Pseudomonadati > Pseudomonadota > Betaproteobacteria > Burkholderiales > Sphaerotilaceae > Rhizobacter > Rhizobacter sp. P3_C12. Next base: position 1,432 of record NZ_JBFUGW010000154.1, on the reverse strand, counting down.
GATCGGTATCCTTCGCAAGGCAGGCTACGAGAACGCCCGCGTGCTGGCCGGTGGCCTGAAGGCGTGGCGCGAAGCGAACCTGCCGGTCGAGAAATCGGCCTGAGGATTCAGGGGCCCGCACCCTGCGGGCCTGTCGTTGGAGCGAAGCGATGCAAGCCGTGAAGATGTACACCTCGATGGTGTGCCCCTACTGCCACCGCGCCAAGCAACTGCTGAAGTCGCGCGGCGTCGACCAGATCGACGAAGTGCGTGTCGACCTGCAGCCGGGCTTGCGCGACGAGATGATCGAGCGCACCGGGCGCCGCACCGTGCCGCAGATCTTCATCGGCAGCACGCACGTCGGCGGCTGCGACGACCTGGTCGCGCTCGACCAGCGCGGTGGGCTGCTGCCGCTGCTGTCCGACGCGGCCGCCTGACACACCAGGCGTTTCAATTCGCCCCTGGCGCCTCGGACATAATCCGCGCCGCAGCCCGCACGTCACGCCTGYGGGCTTTTCTTCACTCGTCTTCGTCAATCGCGAGATCACCATGTCCGACGACACCCAAACCCCCGTGTTCCAGATCCAGCGCCTGTACCTGAAGGACCTGTCGCTCGAACAGCCGAACTCGCCGCAGATCCTGCTGGAGCAGACGCAGCCCCAGGTCGACATCAACCTCGGCCTGGCTGCCGAGCCGGTCGCCGACGGCATCTACGAGGTGAGCGTCACCGCCACCGTCACGACCCGCGTCAGCGACAAGACGCTGTTCCTGGTCGAGGCCAAGCAGGCCGGCATCTTCGAGATCCGCAACATCCCCGAAGACCAGTTGCAGCCGATCATCGGCATCGCCTGCCCGCAGATCATCTACCCGTACCTGCGCGCCGTCGTCTCCGACATCTGCACGCGCGCCGGCTTCCCGCCGGTGCTGCTGGCCGAGGTGAACTTCCAGGCGATGTTCGAGGCGCAGCAACAGCAGGCCGCGAACGGCGCTGCTGCGCCCGCCATCAACTGACGCACGGGCTGCCGCGGTGAAGCTCACCGTCCTCGGGGCCGGCGCATGGGGCACGGCGGTGGCCGTGAACACCGCGCAGCGCCATGACACCCGCCTGTGGGTGCGCGATCCGCAGCAGTGCGAGCGCATGCAGACGCGCGGCGAGAACCATCGCTACCTGCCCGGCGTCGCGCTGCCGCCGGGGCTGGTGGTGTCGTCCGATTTCGACAGCTGCGTCGAGCACGCGCGCGGCGGGCTGATCATCATCGCGACACCGATGGCGTCGCTGGTCGAGGTGCTGCGGCGCCTGCCTGCCGATGCGAGCGGCGTGATGTGGCTGTGCAAGGGCTTCCAGGACGGCACCGGCTGGCTCGGCCACGAGGTCGCGCGCGCGGTGCGGCCGACCGACCCCCGCGTCGGCGTGCTGTCGGGGCCGACCTTCGCGCTCGAGGTCGCGCTCGGC
>NZ_JBFUGW010000153.1:0-15359 GCF_056402735.1 Rhizobacter sp. P3_C12 | reverse complement strand
GTCGTCGGCAGCGAGCTCCAGCCCGAGCACCCGGTCGGCCTCGTCGCCCTTGCCGCTCATCATGATGATCGGCACGGTGGAGCTGCGGCGCAGCTCGCGCGCGATCGCGAGGCCGTCCTCGCCGCGCAGCTTCAGGTCGAGCATCACCAGCGAATGCGGGCGCTCGCGCAGCGCGCGCTGCATCTCGGTGCCGGTCTGCACGGCGGTGGCCTGCAGGCCGCCATCGGTGAGCACCGCGCCGATCCAGTCGAGCACGTCGGGCTCGTCGTCGAGGACCAGGATGCGGTGGGGGGTGGGCATCGGGGGACTATACGAAAGCGCTGCCGGGGGCGGGCCTGGGAATGTCCCTCGCCGCTGCGAGCGTGCCGAGTCAAGCGTTCATATGGACTGGTTGACGCTGACGGGGTCGAATTTCAGACTGCGCCGGATCTACCCAGCCATTTCCTCGACCATGACTTTGCCAAATTTTGCCAACGTGACTACCATTCCGCGGATGAGCACGATGAACATCTCGCTTCCGGACGCCTTGAAGGACTATGTCGACGAACAGGTGGCCGCCCGCGGCTACGGCACCAGCAGCGAATACGTGCGCGACCTGATCCGCAAGGATCAAGACCGGATGGCGCTCAAGGCGTTGGTGATGGAAGGCCTCGCATCGCCGATCAGTGAGCGCAGCCACGAAAGCATCATCGAGGCGCAGCGCCAGCGGATTCGCAAGGCGGCGTCGCGGTGACGCTTCGCCCGCTGTTGTGGCGTGAACAGGCGGAGCGCGACTTCCATGATGCGGTGGGCTACTACTTGACTGAAGGCGGGGACGATCTCGCAAATCGCTTCGTGGAGGCGGTCGACATCGGGCTTCGTCATGTGGCTGCCCAGTCGGCCACTGGTTCGCCTCGGTATGCCGTCGAACTCCAGATGTCCGGCCTGCGAACCTGGCGACTCAAGAAATTTCCGTACCTGCTCGCGTATTTCGACGGTGGTGATTGCATTGAACTCGTGCGTGTCTTGCACGAGCGCAGAGATATCGCCGATGGCCTTCAGGCGCTTCCCTGAGGCCGTCTGAGCCTCACCCTCCGCCACCCACCCGCGCAAACAACATCCCGCACCGCTCCAACCGCACCTCTCCCCCTTCCAGCCGGGCCCCGATCGACCGCTCCGCCATCGCCACCGCATCGCGGTCGATCCGGTAGCCCGCCGGCTCGCCCGACAGGTTGAACACGCAGATCAGCGACTCCCCGCCGGCCACGCGCTCGAAGGCCAGCACCTGGTCGGTCGGCGCCAGCAGCTGCAGCGTGCCATCGCGCAGCAGGCGTTCGCGGCGGTGCCAGCCCAGCCAGTCCACGTAGAACGCATGCAGCGAGCCCGCATCGCCCACCTGCTCGCGCACCGCCAGCGGCAGGTGCTCGTCGGCGATCGGCAGCCACGGCGTGCCGGTCGTGAAGCCGGCACCCGGTGCGCGCGTCCACGGCATCGGCGTGCGGCAGCCGTCGCGGCCCATCTTCTGCGGCCACATCGTGATGCCGAACGGGTCGCGCAGCTGCTCGAACGGCACGTCGACCTCGGTCAGCCCGAGTTCCTCGCCCTGGTAGATGCACTTGCCGCCGGGCAGCGACAGCAGCAGCGCTGCGGCCAGCTCGGCACGCTGCCGCGCCGTCGCACCCCACGCCGACCAGCGCGACGCGACGCGCTCCACGTCGTGGTTGCCGACCGACCAGCACACCCGCGAGCGGCTCGCGTCGCGCAGGTACTCCTCGAGCACGCCGGCCAGGTGGCGCGCCGAGCAGTCGCGCTCCAGCAGCCGGAACACGTAGGCCATCTGCAGGCGCTTGTCGCCCTCGGTGTACTCGGCCAGCGTCCTGTACTGCTGGTCGTCGCCGATCTCGCCGAGCAGCACCGAACCGGGGAAGCCGTCGCACAGCGCGCGCAGGCGCTCGATGAAGACGAGGTTCTCCGGCTGCGTCTTGTCGTACAGGTGGCGCTGCCACGCATACGGGTTGCTGCGGTGTGCCGCGCCGGCGAACTGCCCGGCAGGCTGCGGCGGGTTGCTGCGCAGCTGGCGGTCGTGCGTGTAGAAGTTGACGGTGTCGAGCCGGAAGCCGTCGACACCGCGCACCAGCCAGAAGCGCGCCACCTCGAGCAGCGCGTCCTGCACGGCCGGCGTGTGGAAGTTCAGGTCCGGCTGGCTGGCCAGGAAATTGTGCAGGTAGTACTGCTCGCGCCGCGTGTCCCACTGCCAGGCCGAGCCGCCGAAGATGCTCAGCCAGTTGTTCGGCGGCGTGCCGTCGGGCTGCGCGTCGGCCCACACGTACCAGTCGGCCTGCAGGTTGCTGCGGTCGGCACGGCTCGCGGCAAACCACGGGTGCTGGTCGGAGCTGTGGCTGAGCACCAGGTCGATCATCACGCGCAGCCCCAGCGAATGCGCGCATTCCACCAGCGTCTCGAACGAGCGCATCGTGCCGAACATCGGATCGACATCGAGGTAGTCCGACACGTCGTAGCCGAAGTCGCGCATCGGGCTGCGGAAGAACGGCGCGATCCACACCGCGTCGACGCCCAGCCCCTTCAGGTAGGGCAGCCGCGCGGTGATGCCGTCGAGGTCGCCGATGCCGTCGCCATTGCTGTCCTGGAAGCTGCGCGGGTAGACCTCGTAGATGACGGCATGGCGCCACCAGTCGTTGTCTTGCTTCAGCGTGATCTGGTTCATGGTGTTGTTCATCCCTTGACGGCGCCGGCGATGAGGCCGGACACGATGTAGCGCTGGAACGCCAGCACCAGTGCGATCAGCGGCAGCGTGACGATGACCGACGCCGCCATCAGGTTGCCCCAGGGCAGCTCGTAGCTGCTGGCGCCCGAGATCAGCGCGATCGCCACCGGCACCGTGCGCTCGGTCGACGACAGCGTGAAGCTCAGCGCGAACAGGAACTCGTTCCACGCGCCGATGAAGGCCAGCAGCCCGGTCGCCACCAGCGCCGGCCACAGCATCGGCAGGAAGACGCGGAAGATCATCGTGAACACGCCGGCACCGTCCATCAGCGCGGCCTCTTCCACTTCCTTCGGCAGGTCGCGCATGAAGGTGGTCAGCACCCACACGGTGAAGGGCAGCGTGAACAGCAGGTCCGACAGCATCAGCGCCGCCAGGCTGTCGTACAGGCCCAGCGCGCTGACCAGCTCGAACAGCCCCGCCAGCACCGCGACGTGCGGGAACATCGAGACGCCGAGGATGGTCAGCATCAGCGCCTGCCGCCCCCGAAAGCGCACCCGCCCGAGCGCCCAGGCCGACAGCAGCGCGAGCCCCAGCGACAGCGCGACGACGACGCCGGCCACCAGCGTCGAGTTCAGCAGGTTGGTGCCGAACGGCTGGTCGCGGAACAGCGCCACGTAGTTGCCGATCACGGCGCGGCTCGGCCAGAACTGCGCGCCGAACAGGTCGCTGCCCTGCTTGAACGAGGTGGCGATCGCATAGGCGAGCGGGAACAGCGAGACGAAGATCACCCCCAGCGAGGCGCCGCGGCGCAGCGCGGTGGCGAGGGGCGGTTGCCGCGAGCGCATCAGCCCAGCTCCCGCATCCGCGAGCGCGTCGCCAGCAGCCACGCGATCGTGACGACCGCGATGGTCACGAACAGCAGCGTCGCTGCGGCCGAGCCCGGGCCGATCTTCTGGAAATCGATCAACTGCTCGCGCACGTAGACCGACATGCTGCGTGTCGCGCGGCTGTTGGAGGTCATCACGTAGATCACGTCGAACACGCGCAGCGCGTCGAGCCCGCGGAACACCATCGCCACCAGCATCGCCGGCAGGATCAGCGGCAGCGTGATGTGCGAGAAGATCGTCCACGGCGACGCACCGTCGATCTGCGCCGCCTCGTGGCAGTCGCGCGGCACCATCTGCAGCGCGGCCAGCGTCAGCAGCGCCATGAAGGGCGTGGTCTTCCAGACGTCGACCATCACGATCGTGATGAACGAGAGCGACGGGTCGGCCGTCCAGGCGAGCGGCTCGTCGATGAGGCCGGCGGCCACCAGCGCGGTGTTGATGACGCCGAACTGGTCGTGCAGCATCCAGGTCCACATCTTCGCGGACACCACGGTCGGGATCGCCCACGGCACCAGCATCGCGGCGCGCAGCAGCGTGCGCAGCCGCGACGGGTGGTTCAGCAGCAGCGCGGTGCCCAGGCCCAGCAACGTCTCGAGCAGCACCGAGCTCACGGTGAACCGCAGCGTGTTGCCGACCGAGGCCCACCATTCGGGATCGAACAGCACGCCGCCGTCGCCGAAGCGCTGGCCGAGGTAGTTGTCGAGCCCGACGAAGCGCTGCGTGCCGAGCGCCGACAGCTTGGCGTCCGTCAGGCTGAAGAACAGCGTGCGCGCGAGCGGCCAGCCCGCCACCGCCGCCAGCACCGCGAGCGTCGGCAGCACCAGCCACCAGGCCTGCACGCGCCGCGCGCGCTGCAGGCCGGTGCCGCTCAGTTCCATTTGTCGGCGGGGGCGAGCTTGTTGAGTTGCCTGTCGAGGTCGGCCACCGCCTGCGGCGCCTTGGTCTTGCCGGAGAGCACGTCGTGCGCCGCGTTCCAGAACAGGTTGCTGACCTGGTTGTACTGCGCGGCCGTCACCGTCGACGGGCGGCTCACCGCGGCGGCGAAGGTGCTGCCGAGTTCGGCCATGAAGGGGTTGGCCTTCATCACCTCGGCGTCCTTGTAGAGGGCCGGCAGCGTCGGGTTGTACGAGGCCTTGATCGCGCGGTCCTTCTGCACCGCGGCGCTGACGAGGTAGTTCACGAGGTCGGCGGCCACGGCGGCATTCTTCGAGTACTTCGACACCGAGAGCTGCCAGCCGCCGAGCGTCGCGGCGCTGCGACCACCGGCTCCGCCGGCGGGCAACGGCATCACGCCGACCTTGCCGGCGATCTGGCTGTCGGGCTTGTGCGCGAGCGCCCAGACGTAGGGCCAGTTGCGCAGGAACACCGCATTGCCCGACTGGAACACGCCGCGGCTATCTTCCTCGGCGTAGTTCAGCACCGCCTTCGGCGTGATGGTGCCGACCCAGCTGGCGGCGGTCTGCAGCGCCTTGATCGCGTTGGCGTTGTTGACCGAGACCTTGCCGTTCGGCTCGACGATGGCGCCGCCGCCGAAGCTCGCGAGCCATTCGGTGGCGTTGCAGCTCAGGCCTTCGTAGGCGCGGCCTTGCCAGACGAAGCCCCACATCTTCGGGTTGCCGGCGGCGCGTTCGCCGTCCTGGATCTTCTTCGCGGCGGCGGCGAGTGCGTCCCAGGTGGTGGGCGGCGCGACCTTGTATTTCTCGAGCAGGTCCTTGCGGTAGAACAGCAGGCCGGCGTCGGTGAACCACGGCATCGCGACCAGTTTGTCGCCGACGGTGTTGTTGACGATGATGGCCGGGAAGTGTTCCTTCTCGGCGCCCTGGGTGTAGGGTTTCAGGTCGATCAGGTGGCTGGCGAGCAGGCCGGGCCAGACGACGTCGATCTGGTAGATGTCGATCTTGTCGGAGCCGCTGCCGAGGATCTGCTGGTACAGCGCGAGGCGCTCGTTCGAGTCGTTGGGCGCGTTGATGACCTGCACCTCGTTGCCGGTCTTCCGGGCCCAGGCGTCGGACTCCTCCTTGCAGAGCTGGAACTCGAGCCCGACGGCCCCGCACGAGATCTTCAGCGTGACGGCCTGGGCGCCGAAGGCCGCGAAGCAGAGGGTCGCGGCCAGGGTGGTGGCCCGGAGGATGGCTTGCATGGTGTGTCGTCTCCTGTGGTCGGGGCCGTCGTTGCGCGGCCCGCGGCACGAATTGGAGGCGCCGGGCGTTAACGCGGTATGTCGTGTCCGGGCGCGCCGTTCATGATTGAAACATGGGGCTGCCGCACAATCGGCCGATGGCTTCCTCCTCGACATCGCGCGTCACCGGCTCGCCCTGGGAGGACGTGCACGGCACGGCGATGGACAGCGACCGCCACTATGCCCGCCACTGGCACGCGACCTACGGGTTCGGCCTGATGCAGCAGGGCGCGCAGCGCTCGGCCAGCGGGCGTGGGCAGGTGGATGCACAGGCGGGGGATGTGATCACCACCAACCCCGGCGAGGTGCACGACGGCAGGCCGCTGGGCGGGCCGGCGCGGCGCTGGCGCATGGTGTACCTGTCCCCGGCGGCGCTGCTGCGTGTTTCGGGCCTGGGCGAGGACTTCGCGGTGACGCGGCCGGTGATCGCCGACGCACCGCTGCGCGCCGGGCTGCTGCAACTGTTCGCCCGGCTCGATGCGTGGGAGCAGGGGCGCATGCAGGCGCTGGGCTGCGAAGAGGCGCTGGTGCGGGTGTGCGGCGAACTGGTCGCGCGGCACGGCAGCCGCGTGCTGCCGCGCGAGGTCGGCGGCGACCTCGCGCGCGTGCGCGAGCGATTGGCCGACGACCTGCAGAACCCGCCGACGCTGGGCGAACTGGCCGCGATGGTGGGTGCCAGCAAGTACCAGCTGCTGCGGCGCTTCGAGAAGGCTTGCGGGCTGCCGCCGCACGCGTGGTTGCAGCAGCAGCGGGCCGAACGGGCGCGCGGATCGATCCGCCGCGGGCTGCCGCTGGCCGAGGCGGCGGCCGAGTGCGGGTTCTCGGACCAGAGCCACATGACACGCGTGTTCGCGCGGCTCTACGGCTTCACGCCGGGGGCGTGGCGGGCGGCGGGGCTGCAATAACGTTCAAGACGCGTTCGGCCGAGGGCCGGGAGACTGCGGGCATCGCGACTCCTGTTTCCACACGCCATGTCCTCCCCCTCGTCCTATGTCCACGGCTATCAATCGCATGAACAAGACCGGCTGACCGACCAGGCCCGCACGCTGGTCGACCTGCTGCACGGCGACACGCATTTCCCGGCCGGCAGCCGCGTGCTGGAGGTGGGCTGCGGCGTCGGCGCGCAGACGGTGACGCTGGCGCGGCGCAGCCCGCTGGCACGCTTCACCAGCTTCGACGTGTCGCACGAGTCGCTGGCCGAGGCGCGGCGGCGCATCGAGCAGGCGCGGCTCGGGAACGTGGAACTGCTGTGGGCCGACCTGGCCGACCTGCCGTTCGCGCCGGCCACGTTCGATCATGTGTTCGTCTGCTTCGTGCTGGAGCACCTCGGTCAGCCGGTGCAGGTGCTGGGAACGCTGGCGCGGCTGCTGAAGCCGGGCGGCCGCATCACGGTGATCGAGGGGGATCACGGCACGGTGTGCTTTCATCCCGAGGGCGCGGCGGCGCGGGCGGCGATTGCCTGCCAGGTCGAGTTGCAGCGGCGTGCGGGCGGCAATGCGCTGATCGGGCGGACGCTGCATCCGCTGCTGGTCGAGGCGGGGTTCGACGATGTCAGGGTGAGCCCACGGCAGGTGTATGCGGATGCCAGCCGGCCGGGTTGGGTCGACGGGTTCACGCGCAAGACCTTCAACGCGATGATCGAAGGGGTGAGGGCGCCGGCGTTGGCGGCGGGGCTGGCGACGGCGGAGGGGTTCGATGCGGGGTTGCGGGAGCTGCAGCGGACGGCCGAAGGCGACGGCGTGTTCTGCTACACCTTCTTCAAGGGCGTGGCCAGCATGCCGGGCGTCCGCCGGTGAGGTCGATGCGGCTCATCGGGTCAGGCCTTTCAGCGCCCGCGCCCCGTCCGGCTCCGCCTCGCAGTCGGCGATGTACTGCCGGATGATCTCGGTGAAGCTGCCGTCCGGCTTCAGCCCGAGCCGCGCCGCGCGGGCCGACTCGGCGCCCTTCGCCCAGCCGGACACGATGCCGGCGATGCGCTCGTCGCTGACGAAGCGCACCCGCTCGCGCACCGCGCGGCCGGCCACTTCTTCCAGCGCATCCAGCATCTGGCCGACGCAGATGTTCAGCGCCGGCAGGTTCATCGCGAGCCGGCCCTGGAAGGCCTCGCGGCTCGCCTCGAACACCGCGATCAGCCCCTCCACCGTGCGCGCCGGCGAGGCCACCGGGTGGCAGGTGTTGGCCGACACCGGGCACACCGCCTCCTCGCCGGCCAGCGGCTCGCGGACGATCCCGGAGAAGAACGACGAGGCCGCCCCGTTCGGCCGCCCCGGGCGCACCGTCACCGTCATCAGCCGGGCCGCGCGGCCGTCGATGAAACCCTTGCGCGTGTAGTCGGCCAGCAGGTACTCGCACATCAGCTTGTGCGTGCCGTACGAGGTCTGTGGCGCCGGCAGCGTGTCGTCGTGCACGCGTTGCGGCATCGGCACCGCGGCGTCCGGCCCGAACACCGCGACCGAGCTGGAGAACACCAGCCGCGGCACCGGCGCACCCTGCTGCACCGTCGCGCGCAGCGCATCGAAGAGCGCCCGCGTGCTGTCCAGGTTCGAGCGCAGGCCGAGCTCGAAATCGGCCTCGCATTCGCCCGACACCGCCGATGCCAGGTGGAACACGCCGTCGAAGGGCTCGTCGCGCAGCGCAGCGCACTGCGCCAGCAAGGGCCCGGTGCGCGCCTTCACGCGCGCGTCGGCCAGCAGGTCGGCGCGCGGTGCGGCCTGGTCGGCCAGCACCAGCGTCTCGATGCGTCGCCCGTTCAGCGTGCCGCGCGACAACAGCGCCCGGGCCAGGCGCGTGCCGACGAAGCCGGCCCCGCCGGTGATCAGCAGTTTCATGGGGTGCCTCCCGTCGAGCACACGGGCTCGGCGCCGGCCCATCATGCGCGCACTGCGGGTTGTCGCGAGCAGGGGCAGCGCCGATTGACAGGGTCATTGGTGTCGTCATACAACCGCCTGCCCCTCCAGGCATGACGCGAGGCTTGACGCATGGCGAGTGTGACGATCCAGTCGGTGAAGAAGCGCTTCGGCTCGGTGCAGGTGCTGCACGGCGTGGACATCGAGATCGCCGACGGCGCGTTCACCGTGCTGGTCGGCCCCTCGGGCTGCGGCAAGTCGACGCTGCTGCGCATGATCGCGGGGCTCGAGGAAATATCCGACGGCGAGATCCGCATCGGCGAGCGCCGCGTCAACGAACTGCCGCCCAAGCAGCGCGACATCGCGATGGTGTTCCAGAACTACGCGCTGTACCCGCACATGACGGTGCGCGACAACATGGCCTTCTCGCTGATGCTCGCGAAGCAGGACAAGGCGGTGGCCGACGAGAAGGTGGCGCGCGCCGCCGGCATCCTCGGGCTGAGCGAGCTGCTCGACCGCTACCCGCGCCAGCTCTCCGGCGGCCAGCGGCAGCGCGTCGCGATGGGCCGCGCGATCGTGCGCGATCCGCAGGTGTTCCTGTTCGACGAGCCGCTGTCCAACCTCGACGCCAAGCTGCGCGTCGCGATGCGCAGCGAGATCAAGGAACTGCACCAGCGCCTGAAGACCACCTCGGTCTACGTCACGCACGACCAGATCGAGGCGATGACGATGGCCGACCAGATCGTCGTGATGCGCGACGGCCGCATCGAGCAGACCGGCAGCCCGCTGACGCTGTACGACTACCCCGCGAACCTGTTCGTGGCCGGCTTCATCGGCTCGCCGTCGATGAACTTCCTGCCCGGCACGCTGCGCCGCCGGGCCGGCCTGCTGCAGGTGGAGCTGGCCGACGGCACGCAGATGAACGCGCCGACGCGCGCGGTGGGCGAGGACGGCCAGCCGGTGATCTTCGGCACGCGGCCGGAGCACCTGGCGCTCGGCGACAGCGGCGGCATCCCGTCGCAGGTGGTGGTGGTGGAGCCGACCGGTGCCGACACCTTCGTCGCCTGCCGGCACCAGGGCACCGAAGTGTCGGTGGTGTTCCACGAGCGGCACAGCTTCGAGCCCGGCGCGACCATCCACCTGCAGCCCGACCTCGGCCGCGCGCACCTGTTCGACGCCGGCAGCGGCAAGCGATTGGCCGCCTGATGGCCTGATTCCTTCACGGTGCCGCAGTGCGCCGCCTCACAACTTGACCAGGAGACAACGATGAGTGAATTCGATCGGCGCAAGTTTCTGGAAGGGGCCGCTGGCGTGGCCGCGCTCGGCACGGGCGCACTGTGGACGCCCGATGCCGGCGCGCAGACGCTCGCCTACAAGCCCGAGAAGGGCGCCAAGCTGCGCGTGCTGCGCTGGAGCCGCTTCGTGCAGGGCGACATCGATGCGTACATGGTGAACGTCAAGCGCTTCACCGAGAAGACCGGCATCGAGGTGCGCGTCGACAACGAGGGCTGGGAAGACGTGCGGCCGAAGGCAGCCGTCGCGGCCAACACCGGTGCCGGGCCCGACATCATCCTGTCGACCAACGACGACGCGAACCTGTACCCCGACAAGCTGCTCGACGTGACCGACCTGTGCGAGTACCTCGGCAAGAAATACGGCGGCTGGTACCCCGCCTGCGAGGCCTTCCTGCGGCCCGACGGCAAGAAGTGGATCGGTGTCGCGCTCGGGGCGACCGGCTCGCTGGTGGTGTACCGCGAGAGCCAGATGAAGGCGGCCGGCTTCGAGACCATGCCGAAGGACACCGACGGTTTCCTGAAGCTCTACAAGGCGCTGGCCGCCAAGGGCACGCCGGGCGGCATGGCGCTGGGCAACGCGACCGGCGACAGCTCCTGGTGCCACTGGCTGCTGTGGGCCTTCGGCGGCGCGCTGGTCGACAAGGACAACAAGGTGACGCTGGACAGCCCGTCCACGCTGAAGGCGCTGGAGTATGCGAAGGAGCTGTATTCGAGCTTCGTGCCGGGCACGCTGTCGTGGCTGGACCCGAACAACAACAAGGCCTTCCTCGACGGACAGATCAGCATCACCAACAACGGCATCTCGATCTACTACGCGGCCAAGAACTCGCCCGACCCGAAGCTCAAGGAGATGGCGGCCGACATCAACCACGCGGCCTTCCCGATCGGGCCGGTGGGGGTGCCGACGGAGAACCACCTGTTCTTCAACCAGATGATCTTCAAGTACACGAAGTACCCGCAGGCGGCCAAGGAGTTCATGCGCTTCATGATGGAGCAGGAGCAGTTCGACCCGTGGCTGCAGGGCGCCGGAGGCTACATCGCGCAGCCGCTGCGCGCCTACGAGAAGAACACGGTGTGGACGGTCGACCCGAAGCACACGCCGTACCGCGACAGCGTGAAGAACCTGCGGCCGGCGGGGTATGCGGGCAAGCTGGGCTATGCCTCGGCCGGGGCGCTGGCGGATTTCATCGTGCCGAACATGGTGGCCGAGGCGGGCAGCGGCTCGAAGACGCCGAAGGAGGCGATGGAGCGGGCGCAGAAGCGCGCGGAACGCTACTACAAGGTCTGATCGAGGCCAGCCCGTGAAGCTTCTCGAGCGCCTCCAGAACAGCCGCAACGCCCTCGGCCTGGCCTTCATGCTGCCGGCCGCGGTGCTGTTGCTGGTGTTCCTGACCTACCCGCTCGGCCTGGGCACCTGGCTGGGCTTCACCGACGCGAAGATCGGGCGGGGCGGCTCGTGGATCGGCCTCGAGAACTTCGAGTTCCTGGTGGGCGACAGCGTCGCGCGGCTGGCGCTGTTCAACACGCTCTTCTACACGGTGATCGCGAGCATCCTGAAGTTCGTGCTCGGCCTGTGGCTCGCGGTGCTGCTGAACAAGAACCTGCCGTTCAAGTCGTTCTTCCGCGCGGTGGTGCTGCTGCCGTGGATCGTGCCGACGGCGTTGTCGGCGATCGCCTTCTGGTGGATCTACGACGCGCAGTTCTCGGTGCTGAGCTGGGTGCTGATGAAGCTGGGCTGGATCGACCGGTATGTCGATTTCCTCGGCGACCCGTGGAACGCGCGCTTCTCGACGATCGTCGCCAACGTCTGGCGCGGCGTGCCCTTCGTCGCGATCTCGCTGCTGGCGGGGCTGCAGACGATCTCGCCCTCGTACTACGAGGCCTCGGCGATCGACGGCGCGACGCCGTGGCAGCAGTTCCGGCACGTCACGCTGCCGCTGCTGTCGCCGATCATCGCGGTGGTGATGACCTTCTCGGTGCTGTTCACCTTCACCGATTTCCAGCTGATCTACGTGCTGACGCGTGGCGGCCCGCTGAACTCGACGCACCTGATGGCCACGCTCGCGTTCCAGCGCGCGATTCCCGGCGGGGCGCTCGGTGAGGGTGCGGCGCTGGCCACGCTGATGGTGCCGTTCCTGCTGGCGGCGATCATGTTCAGCTACTTCGGGCTGCAGCGGCGCGCCTGGCAGCAGGGCGGCGACAAATGAAAACGCAGAGAAGTGCCATGCAAGAGAAGCCCGATTCGCAGGGCATGGACTACCTGCAGACGCTGCCGCGGCGTTGGGTGACGGTCTACATCCCGCTCGGCATCTTCGTGTTCGTGCTGCTGTTCCCGTTCTACTGGATGGTGGTGACCTCGTTCAAGCCGAACGAGGAGCTGCTGGCGCGCAGCGGCAACCCGTTCTGGATCATCAAGCCGACGTTCGCGCATTTCCACAAGCTGTTGTTCGAGACGGCGTATCCGGAGTGGTTGTGGAACACGGTGCTGGTGTCGGTGACGTCGACGATCCTGTCGCTGGTGGCTTCGGTGCTGGCGGCGTATGCGATCGAGCGGCTGAGGTTCCAGGGGGCGAAGCCGGCGGGCGCGGCGATCTTCCTGGCGTACCTGGTGCCGCCGTCGATCCTGTTCATCCCGCTGGCGGCGATCATCTTCCAGCTCGGGCTGTTCGACACCCGGATGGCGCTGATCCTGTCGTACCCGACCTTCCTGATCCCGTTCAGCACCTGGCTGCTGATGGGCTACTTCCGCTCGATCCCGTACGAGCTGGAAGAGTGCGCGCTGATCGATGGTGCGAGCCGCTGGCAGATCCTGATCAAGATCGTGCTGCCGCTGGCGGTACCGGGGCTGATCTCGGCGGGCATCTTCGCGTTCACGCTGTCGTGGAACGAGTTCATCTACGCGCTGACCTTCATCTCGTCATCGGAGATGAAGACGGTGCCGGTGGGGGTGATCACCGAGCTGGTGGAGGGGGACGTGTACCACTGGGGCTCGCTGATGGCGGGGGCGCTGCTCGGGTCGCTGCCTGTTGCCTTCATCTACTCGTTCTTCGTCGAGCACTATGTGTCGGGGATGACCGGGTCGGTGAAGGAGTAGCTACTGGGCTGTCTCCGTGTGCGGCGCGGCGGGTGAGGGGATGGGCTGGGGGCTCATGCCGAGGCGGTCGGCCCTGGCGGGCCGACTCCACGAAGAAGCTCGGCTTCGGGGGTGCATCGCCAAACTCCCGCCRCTCRCTTCGYTCGYTGTGGTCAAACAGTGGCGATGAGTCAGTCTACGAAGCGCGCWGGCGCGCGCCACCCCCGAAACCGATCTTCTCCGTCGCCTCAGAAATCGCCCCCAGCCCATCCCCTCACCCGCCGCGCAACACCGCCCGCTCTGGTTGGGGGGAAAAGATTGAAGTGACCGACGAGCGTGCAGGCGCTCGCATGCTCGTCGGTCACTTCAATCTTTTCCCCCCAAACACAATGCGGCGGTGCCGGCAAAGGAGCGGGTGGGGAGGCTGTGGAGCGCCAATAGGGACGGGGCGCCGGAGCTGGCTGGTTTCATGGCCCGCGTGCGCAGCACGCTTCGTGAACTGACTGTCGCCCACTGTTTGACCACAACGAACGAAGTGAGTGACGGGAGTTTGGGCGACGGGCCATGAAACCAGTCAGCGGAGGGGAGTCAACGCGCCCCCGGGCGCGTTGACCGCACCGGCCGGCGAGCCACAGCCTCCCCACCCGCGCCTTTGCACCCAAACAACCGAAATTCAGCCAGTAGGATCCTGCCCCGCCTCATCCAACCTCCTCCGAACCATGTTGATGTGGCTGCGCAGCGAGTACAGCTCGTCCGCATAGCTCAACGGCACCGTCACGTTGCCGACCCGCGTTTCGATCTTGTCCAGCTCCGAGCGCAGCTCGTCGTTCGGCCGCACGCCCTGGCCGTCCTCCACCGCCCGCAGCTGCCCATACCAGCGGAAGATGCGCGAGCGGATGCGGAACTGGTACAGCGGTGGCACCACGCGCGACAGCGGGATCAGGATCGCGACGATCGACACCAGCACCACCCACATGCGGTCGATCAGGTTGGCCAGCCAGAACGGCAGGTAGCGCTGCAGCAGCGGCGAACCGCTGGTGTAGAAGCGCTGCGCCTCCGGCGCCAGCGGCCGCTCGGTGCCGCGCGCGTTCGGAAAATCGCCCTTGCGCTGGAACCAGCCCGCCGGCCCGTGGATCTTCGCCGCCGCCTGCACGAACAACTGGATCAGCGCCGGGTGCAGATCCTCGCGCGCCACCAGCGTCGCGGTCGGCGCGATCAGCCGCACGTCGTTCGGCGGCACGTCGCCCGCCAGGTCGACCACGCCGCGCGGCAGCGTCACCGGCGTCAGGAAGGCGAAGCGCCGCGAATACGCATCGGCCTGCGCAAAGTCGAACAGCTTCACCCCCGGCGTCTGCAGCAGCATCTGCACCATCAGCGCCTCGGGCGCCGACGCGAACACGATCGCATCGATGTCGCCCGCCAGGAACTTCACGACCGCGTCGGTCTGCTCCTCGCGCGACACCGTCATCGACGCGGGGTCGATGCGGTTGGCATCGAGCAGCTTGCGCATCAGGTTCGGCGCACCGCTGCCGCGCGCACCGATATCCACCTTCCAGCCCTGCAGCTGCGCCAGGCTGGCCAGCGGCACGCCCTTCAGCAGCCGCTGCGCCGAATCCTCGCGGTAGAACAGCCACACCGGCTCGAAGAACAGGCTGCCCAGCGAATTCAGGTCTTCGTCCGCCAGCGCATTGGCCTCGGCGTTCTTGCGCGATTCGCCGGCCCCGCCCTGCGTGAACGCGATGTCCACGCCCGAATTCGGGTCGCGCAGCAGCTTCAGGTTCTCGGCCGCGCCATGGGTGGTGCGCAGCTCCACCTGGATGCCGTACCCTTTCAGGTACTCCGCATAGCGCTTGCCGAACTCGGCGTACGCCCCTTGCTCGACCCCGGTGGCCAGCACCACCTTGCGCGGCGGCGTCGGGTCGAGGAACCAGTAGGCGACCACCAGCAGGACGATGGTCAGGAAGATGAACGGGCCGGCGGTGGCCAGCACGTCGCGGAACGACAGCAGCGTGTTGCGAAGGACTTTGGGCATGACGCCTCGAGGCAGAGAAGGGGGTTTCATGGGCAGCCGGAACAATAGCGCCTGATCGGCCCGGCCGCGCTCGCGGTATGCTTTTTCTTGTGACTGACCTGGACCCGTGATGCGACTGCTGCTGGTGGAAGACGACCCGATGATCGGCGAGAGCCTGCGCAACGCGTTGCGGCTCGAAGGCTTCGCCGTCGACTGGGTGCGCGATGCGGCGGCCGCCGATGGCACGCTGGCCAGCGAGCGCTTCGACCTGGTGCTGCTCKACCTGGGCCTGCCGCCGGGGCGCGTTCCGCAGGGCACGCAGCACGCCGAGGCCGACGCCGGCGCGGGTGGCCTGGGCGTGCTG